>WFQV01000511.1 GCA_015486905.1 Melioribacteraceae bacterium
AGACGGACCTGTCACGGCGTAGCCCCGATTTATCGGGACGAAGACGGACCTGTCACGGCGTAGTCCCGATTTATCGGGACGAAGACGGACCTGTCACGGCGTAGTCCCGATTTATCGGGACGAAGACGGACCTGTCGCGCCGAATCCCGAATTGTCGGGAGAAGGCGAATATCCAACCATCCAATCATCCAGCCATCCAATCAATTTATTCCTTACGCATTCTTCACCTACCTACCGGCAGGCAGGTTCATAAATAATATCATTCGCTTGGGTGTCTTAAACTTAGTCATGTTTGTTTCATTTCACACAAATTTTTTAATTATGTCCAACAAAGTTCCTTGTTTAAAATCGCTTTTAACAATGTAAGCGTTAGCTCCTGCTTCAATTCCTTTTTCCTTGTCTTCTTTTTTGGAAAGTCCGGTAACAAGAACGACCGGCAACTCCGAAAGTTCGGAAGATTCGCGGATTTTTTTTGTCAGTTCAAAGCCGTCCATTCGCGGCATTTCAATATCGGCAACCACCAAATCGTAAGGATTGGAATTCAGCTCCGTCCAGGCTTCCTTACCGTCGCTTGCAGAAGTAACATCGTAACCCACCGAAAGTAAAATATCGGAAAGCAAAACTCTTGAAGTAATGGAATCGTCAACGACAAGGATACGTTTTTTTGCCTCCTCTTCTTCTTCGATGCCTCCCGCTTGTAAACCGGTTGCAACAGCGCCGGATTTAAGTGATTTGAAGATATCGTTTACATTTAAGACCGGGATTATTTCGCCTTGAGAAGAAATTGTAGCGCCTTCAATGAAAGCCAATTTTTTAAATTGAACCGGTAACGGCTTCAATAAAATTTCCTGCTCATTAATTATTTTTTCAATAATCACACCGACGAGTTCGTCACCAAAACTAAGCACAAGAATTAATAAATTTTCCTCTCCACTGCTTTTGCTGGGTAAGTTCAAAAGTGAGGAGAGCTGAACAATTGAAAGTCTTTTGCCCAAGTATTCCACAGTCTCTTTGTTCTCAACAGTTTTTATTTCTTCTAACTTACGATTAATAACAGCTTGAATTTTAACAACATTAATGGCAAATGTTTGTCCCCCGCTTTCTACAATTAAACCGCGGATAGTAGTAAGCACAAGAGGAATTGAAAGAATGAACTTGGAGCCTTTACCCTTCTCAGTTTCTATTTTAATTCTCCCGCCCAATTTGTTGATTTTCTCCCGCACGATTGCCATTCCCAGTCCTCTGCCCGAAAGCTCGGTAACAACTTTGGCGGTTGAGAAATCCGATTTGAAAATCAATGCAAGCGTTTCGCTTTCGCTCAATTTTTCCGCCTCGGTTTCAGAAATCAAACCTTTGTCAATTGCCGTGCGGCGAATTTCTTCGGCGTTCATTCCCCTGCCGTCGTCGGAAATAATTATTTCTACTTTACCGTCCCCCGCTTGTACAAAGTCGAGATTGATTCTCCCTTTTTCTTCCTTACCTGCTTTAATTCTTTCTTCGGGTTCTTCAATTCCGTGGTCTATTGCATTCCGTAAAAGATGGACCAAGGGGTCTTTTAATTCCTCAAGAATTCTTTTGTCTATTTCAATCTCTCCGCCGGAAACATTAAATCGAATTTTTTTACCCAGCTCCCGTGCAATGTCTCGCATCATTGAAGGGAATTGATCTGTCAGAATTTTAAACGGAAGCATTAAAACATTTTTAATTTCCGAATCCAAAGAAAAGAGTATGTTAGAAAGTTGCTTGGATGAGGTCGCCGTTCGCATTTGAATGTCATTTAAGATTTCGTAAAAATCGTTTGCAAACATCTCGTTAAAATCAAAGAATTCAATCAACTTTTTAATCTTTACGCCGAAACCAAAGGCTTCTTCGATTTTTTCCAAATTATCTTTTAATGCGAGGAAATCAAGTTTGTTTTTTCTCCACTTTGTCTTCCACTCTTCAATCATTAAAATAAGTCCGGCAAGTTCTTTGGAAATATTCGAGAAACCCAATTTAACCGGAATCATTTCCTCCGTAGTAAGAAGCACGTTCTCCAATTTCCGAATGTCAACGCGGACGGTATCGATAGTTCTAAGCTCTTTAACTTTCACCGGTTTCTTTTTTACCGTTTTTTTTATGTTCGCCTTAGGTGCATCTGCAATTCGTGAGTAGCTTTCTTTTGCCGGCTCCGGCTTCCTCTTTTCGGCAATTGTCTTTCCGCCGATTTCCTTTTTTTCAGTTGGGGAAATTTCAGGGATAGAGGGTTCAACACTTTTTGACTTACCGCCTGCTTCCAAAAAATCGTCAATTAAAATTTGGTAACGCTGTATTTCATCGAACATCAAAATTCTTGCGTTCTCATCCTCTTCTTCAATAAAGTTTTCAATTACCGAGAGAGAATTTTGGACCAAATCAAACATCTGCTCACTTTCTTTAATCTCTTGTTTTTTAAGTGCGGAAAAAATGTTTTCAACGTTTTGACAAAGGTCAACAATATCTATCAAATTAACAGCACGAGCCGCACCCTTAAGGCTATGAGCATTTCGGTAAATTTCTTCGAGAAGAGAAATTTTTTCTTCGGAATCGGTACGGTTTTCCAATTGAACCAAGCCGTTTCTAATGTTTTGGAGATGCTCCTCGGCTTCGAGCTTAAAAGTTTGCAGCAAACGTTTTTTTAATTTTTCGTCCATTCTTAATTTTTGTATTTTGCAATAAAACCGGTAAAATACCGCTCGATTTCTTTAAGTGAAGATGATGTTTCCTTAAGATTTTGCGTAGCTTCCGAATTATGTTGGCTTGCTATTTTAATATTTTCCATTGCATCGGCTATCTCCGACATTCCGATGTTCTGTTCGTTTATCGTTAATTCCGATTGCTTAATTACATCTTTAATTTCATGCATCAAATCAACGACGTTGTTAAGAACAGTTATTTGTTCTTCGGCTTTAGTTGTTTGTTCAATTACCGTTTTTTCGGCTTTTTCCGCTGCCATTACTGAAGTATTAACAGAATTTTGTGTCTCGTTAAGAATATTCTTAATTTTTTCGGTTGCCTGTTTGGATTGATCAGCGAGAGATTTCATTTCCTGAGCCACCACCACAAAGCTCTTACCCTGCTCGCCTGCCCTTGCAGCTTCGATGGAAGCATTAACAGCCAGCAAGTTTGTTTGGTCCGAAATGTCATTTACCAATCCTATAATTTCGCCTACTGTCTTGCTGCCTTCCGCCAACTGAAGAATATTTTGATTCAGAATTGAAACTTGATTTTTAATTATTTCAAATCCTTCAACAGTAGTATGAATTGAATCTTGAACTTCCGTAGAAATTTGTTCTCCCTTTTCAACCGTGTCCACGGATTTTTTCATCATTTCAAGGGACACGTCACTCGTCTTTTTAACTTCCTCAATGCTCGCTGTGGTTTCACTAATTGCACTGGATGATTCCGAAACGCTTGCCGAAATTTCCGCAATTGAAGAATTTATTTCAGTCGAAGAAGAAATTAAATTGTCAATTATTTTTTTAAGGCTGTTTACAAATTGGTTTAATGAGTCAACCATTTCATTAATGGAGAGCGCAAAAGAATCGTTCTCGGATTTTGGTTCCAATTTTTTGTCAATTTCCCCTCTAACAATAGCTTTCGTAAGCCGTGCAACTTCGCGCAGCCTTTCCAACATATTTGCCATTTTTTTCATTAACATTCCCACTTCGTCTTTTCTATCCGTATCTTTCATTTCAAAAGAAAGATTGCCCTTGCTGATATTATCCGCAACTTTGTTAAGCTTTATTATCGGTCTAAGTAAAGTTTGTAGCACAGTATAGAAAAATACAATGGCAATAAAAATCATAATAACAAGAAGAACAGATACTTTAACCTTCCCTTTGGCAATATTCTCTTTATTCTTTTGGGTAAGATTATAAAACTCCTCCTTTAATGAACTATTTAACATCTTAGTGTAACCTATAAAAACGTTAATATCCTTGAAATATAATTTATTTACGAGGTTGCTTTTATTTCCCTTTCTTAAGCCCTTAATAAAAAGAGCTCTGTTATTATAATATTCTCCGAAAGCACTTTTAATATTTTCCAATGGGAAAGGAATATTTTTATCCCCCGATAAATCTTCCTTTAAGTCTAAATAAATAGTATTAAATTCTTTTTGTAAATTATTTAAAGTGTCCAAATATCGGAAGGATGATTTCTGCGGCGCTGACAATTGCTGCCAAAGTTCGAAATCGAAACGTGAAAGTTTACTTGTAAAATAGAGAGATAAGGAATCCGTTTTTTCTAATCTTGTAATAAAATTATCCTCCTTTTTTTGAAAATCCTCCGAAGCTTGAATAATAAAAAGTACGAATAAAAAAACGATTAAAAGTAATATGATAAAAGTTACCCACATTTTGGTTTTCATTGAAATATCATTCAGCCATTTCATAGCTATCTCCTTTTATTAAATTTCGGTTTCAACCACCAGCACAGGGTCGTTCACAATTTTTTCGGCATCGAGCAAAATAAGCCCGTCAGGAGCAACGCCTTTTAAATATTTTTTGCGTTTTTCATTGAGAGTAGGGAATTTCTCGGTTAGAGAATCCATGTCCACTTCTCCTACTCCCAATATTTCATCGGTTAAAATACCGAATTGGAAATCTTTATTTTGCAAAATAATTATTTCTTCCATATCATTAATTGCCGAGGATTTTAACTCGAAGAATGTTTTCAAATTAACCACAGCCATTATTCTACCGCGTACATTCACCAAGCCTAAAATAAATTCCGGTGTTTTAGGCAGAGGCGTAAGGTTTTTCAGCCGAATGGCTTCAACAGTTTTGTTAATTTCAATTGCATATTTCTCACCACTAAGTAAAAATTGAACAACGCTAACGAAATTACCTTTCTTAATTTTTTTTGTTAAGGCATATTTCTTTGTATTCGATTTTAACTTTTCTTTTTCGGCAGGAGTTAACTCGGAGAAAAATTGCAAGAAGGTGTTCGAACTTTTCGGGTAAGTATTTATTTTGCTTGATTTTGAGTGGTTTCTAACAATATTTTTTTCCACTTTCTGCGCCATTTAATTATGAGCCTGCCATATTCTCAATTATTTTTTTCAAACTGCCTACTGTTAATCCGTCTGCTTCTTCTAATATAAGATTATCGTTCATATTTTGCAAAATGTTTAGTGTGTTTTTTAATTCTTTTTTAGCAGAACTACTTTTATTTAATTTAAAAAGCAGATTAGCCCGTAAAAAGTTAGCCATTGCGAAATTTTGATTTAAGAACAATGCTCTGTCCAAATTTTTTAGAGCCTCCTGAATTTTCCCTTCTTCATTTAATAAAACCGCAAGGAAATAGAAGAAATTTTCATCCAATTTAAATTTCGCAGTAATTTCCTCGCATTTTTCAATTGCTTGTTCTACCTTACCCACAATGGAAAGTGTTCTGCAAGTCAGCAAAAGAATTTTACGCAAATCATCATTGTCCAATTTGTTTTTGTCCACACCTTCCAAAAGCGGCTGCGTCTTTTTCAATAACTCTTCATATTGTTCGGAGCCGAACATTTTTTTAATTTCGGAGAAGGATATTTCCTCGGCAACAGAAGTTATTTTTTCCTTTTTCTTAGTAGAAAATTTCTCATCCTTCGGTTTGCGAACCCCGTAATCAATGCGTGTGGTTGTTTTACGTTCCGATTCCCTCCAAGGTCTTTCCTTTTTCGTAACGGAAGTTTTAACACTCACCTCTCTCTTTTCGTTAGGATTAAAATTCAAGTCCTTCTGAAAAATTTTAATTCCTTTAAATTTTATGGGTTTAAACTTTGAATAATTTTGAAATGCAATTTCCGTAAAGCCAGTAATTAAATATCCTCCGGGACTCAAAACGCCGTAAATATTTTTCAATAAAGTTTTAATTGTTTCAGAAGAGAAATAAATCAGAACGTTCCGTAGGAGAATAACGTCGAAATAATTCTCCGATCCGAAAGGATGCGGAAATGCTTTGGCTGCTAAGTTAAACAATTGAAAATTGACAGCATTTTTAACTTCATCGTCAATCTTGTAAAGGTTCTCTTCAACTTCAACAAAATATTTATTTTTAATATTAGGCGGGCAATTTCTAAACGACCATTCACGGTATTTCCCAATCTTTGCTTTAGCAATAAATTCGGGATTAACATCACTTGCCCAAATTTCAAATTTCGAATTGTATTCGCTCTTAAATTTTTCTTTAAAAAGAATTGCCAACGAGTAAGGTTCCTCGCCGGTGGAACAAGCAGCGCTCCAAATTTTAATCTTTTCTTTTTTAGGCAGCCATTGAGGTAAGATTTCGTCAATTAAAATATCAAGTGATTTTTTTTCGCGGAAGA
The DNA here is from genome assembly GCA_015486905.1 of Melioribacteraceae bacterium. GTDB lineage: Bacteria > Bacteroidota > Ignavibacteria > Ignavibacteriales > Melioribacteraceae > WFQV01. The sequence goes on from WFQV01000511.1 coordinate 6,335, forward strand.
AATAAGTTTCGCCAATCGTTAAATATTTTACGAGAGCGTTGTATTCAAGTTTTGTTAATTTACCCTTTTTAATTTTTTTAATTAGGCTGCCTTTCGGAATGTTTTGCAATTCGGCTTCGGCAAAAGTTAGAATTCTTTCCAAATCTTTTTTTTGAGAAGCGCCGAAATTCAGGCCAAATTCTTTTTCAAAAAAATTCACGGCAATATTGAATTCAACACTGTTAAGCATTTAATCTGTTTTTAAATTGGAATATTCTCTTTTTAATTTGCTTACATCTTTTAACGACAGCATTCCCTCAATATCGTTAATCAGAATAATGTTGCCGTCTTTCAAGCGGATTATCCCCTTAACGTCTTTGAGCTCCGGCCAAACTTCCTTAGGTTCAATTAAAGAATCCGGCGGTAATTCACGGTAGCCCTCAACTTCGTCAACAACAAAGCCCAATTTGTACCGCCCCGCCTTTGCAATTAGTATTCTGCTGTTAAGTGTTATTTGGAAATCTTTCAACTTGAAAATGTTTGCAAAATCCAATACCGGGATTACTTCGCCTTTGAGATTAATCACTCCCAATACATTTTTAGAAGATTTTTCCAAAAACGTAATTTCAATTAATGGTAAAACTTTTTCTACATCTTCGAGAGGCAGGGCAAAAGTTCTGTCCTTTACTTTAAAGAAGATGAATTGTAAATCGGAATTCTTTTCCATTTTTAATTGTCTCTTTTTAATAATTTTCTAAAAACAATATTTTCTTAGTTTATCGGTTGCAGAACAAAGACTCATTTTTTTCCACGCAGAGACCGCAAAGAATTTACGCAAAGACTTGTAAGAAACTCATGTTATCCTTTTTTTTAATTGTTTGATTTGTTCCTCAAAATCCGATTCTATTTTTTGTGTTTTATTAAAAATATCATATTCGACAGCCGCTTTTCCTAATGCTTGGATGTGGGAAACAGAA
>WFQV01000512.1 GCA_015486905.1 Melioribacteraceae bacterium
CCATCCAATCATCCATTCATCCAACCATCCTTTTGTCCTTTTAAACCTCTAAACTTCTAAACCGCCGAAGGCGAACTAAACCGCTAAACTAAGACTGAATGAACTGCGATTGACGAGTACTCGAATGATCTCAAACTTCTTACGTCTTACTTCTCGCGTCTTGCGATTAACGGATACTCGGATAATAATCACTGTGCCTTTTCCCAAAAAAGAAAATTTAATAACGATTGTGGGTTTATTTTATTAGAAAAAATATTTATCTTAAATAATAGATTTAAAACTATTAGGGAGAGTAGCTCTATGTCGTCAACAACAGAATTCTTACTTTACGTTCCGATATTTGCCGACCTACCCACGGAAACTATTGAAGCGATAGCTCGTGTTGGAAGCAGGAAGAAATATTCAAAAGACAGTCCCATTTTAATGGAAGAAGAAGCAGGGAGCGCTTTGTTCGTTATTATTAACGGCAAAGTAAAAGTATCGCGTACAAGTAGTGACGGCAAGGAAGTAATTCTCACAATTTTAAATGAGTCCGACTTCTTCGGTGAAATGGCAATACTCGACGGGCAAACGCGTTCGGCAAATGTAATAGCCTTGGAGGACTCTGAACTTTTTATTATTCGCCGTAACGACTTTCTGAAATTGTTAACGGATTTTCCCGATGTTGCGGTCGCTCTTCTTCAAGAACTTACTCAACGCTTGCGTAACGCCGATTTGAAAATAAAGGCTCTTACACTTAAAGATGCCGAGGGTAAAGTAGCAACTGTATTAATGCAAATTGCAGACGATATCGGTAAAATAAAACACGGAATAGTTGAAATTGAAAAACTGCCTTTGCAACAAGACTTGGCAAATATGGCAGGCACTTCAAGGGAAACTATTTCACGAACATTTCATAATTTTGCTAAGAAAGGCTTGATTGAAACAGAAGGGTCAAAACTAAGAATTCTTAATTACGAAAAATTCAAAGAACTCTATTTTTAATGAATGCAAAAATCGATTTACACATTCACACTAAATATTCCGACGGAGCATATTCTCCTAGCGAAGTTCTTAGAAAGGCTTATTCAAAAGGTATTCAAGTTGTTGGAATTACAGACCACGACACTGTTGACGGAATAAAAGAAACGATTGATTACGCCAAAAAATTTGGTATGGAAGTTATTCCAGGCGTTGAACTAAGCACCGATGTTGAGAACACCGAGGTTCACCTCTTAGGATATTTTTTTGACTTTGAAAACGAAGAATTAAAAAAGTACTTAAAATTCTTTAAGGAAGAAAGATATTTCCGAGCTAAAAGAATAGTTCAAAAATTGAACGAACTCGGCATGGAAATTTCAATGGAGGATGTGGATAATGTTGCGGGGAATTCTGCCGTAGGAAGACCGCACATCGCAATTGCAATGGTAAAGCTCGGGCTTGTTGAAAATTATTACGCAGCTTTTTGGAAATATCTTAAAGACAACGGACCTGCTTACGAAAAGAAAATTCACATCTCACCGACAAGCGCAATCAAAATAATTAACGATGCCGGAGGGCTTGTTTTTGTAGCACATCCCGGGAACATGAAAGAAAAAATCCTTTTTGATTTAATAGAAGCAGGCGTGGACGGCATAGAAGTTATTCACCCTTCACACACAGAAAGGATTCAAAAGTTTTACGAAAAGATTGCCGAGCAATATTGTTTGCTTAAATCCGGAGGCTCCGATTTCCACGGCGGCGAGAAAGAAGATGAAAATAATTTAGGCAAGTTTTTTGCCCCTCCCCTCTTTGTTCAAGAGATGAGACAGCGTTTAATAAAAAACATTGCGTAGCAAGCCTTATTTTTTTGACCTTCTAATCTTTCTAAAAATTAGTAAATTTAAAAATTGAAATGGATTTTTTCCTACACTATTGTTTGATTCAAAAAGGAACAAAATGAGAAAAATATTTTTTCTACTTTTAATAAATTCTTTTATCCTATTCGGGCAGAATTTCTATTCCTGGCGAAATTTTACCGATATGCGAAATTTAAGCGATTTGCAAATTACCGAAAACGGTGTTTGGTGTGCCTCGGACGGAGGTCTTTTCTATTTTAATTTTGCTGATAGCACATATTCCGTTTACACAAAATCCGAAGGTTTGCAAAGCCAAAAAATTACAGCCGTAACAGTCGACAATCACGGCAGGGTTTGGGTCGGAACCGCCGAAGGATATTTAAATATCATTACACCGAATAGTACGGAAATAAAAACAATTATCGATATTGCAACATCCGACAAAACAAATAAATCGATTAATGATTTGCAGGTAAAGGGGGACACCGTTTACGTTGCAACCGATTTCGGTGTTTCTTTAATAAGTGAAAAGGATTTTCACTTCTTCGATACAATCACAAAGTTCGGTAACTTCTCAACGGAAATTAAAGTCAACTCCGTTACTTTTAGTCACGGAACAATTGTTTCGACAGTTGATGGAGTTGCATTTTTAAAGGAAGGGAAAAAGAATTTTGCCGCACCGGAGTCCTGGAAAACATTTCCCTTCAATTCGGATTTCTTTGCTAAGAACGCTTATAAAACACTCTATTTCAAAGGCAATTATGTTGCCGCAACGGACACGGGACTATTCCGTTTACAAAACAACAAGTGGAAAATAATTCTTTACAACAATTATCATGTGAATGACATTTTTGTTTCAGGGGACACTCTCTTCTCTGCCGTGGGAAGTAAAATATTCAAGTACGACGGTTCGGCTTCATCTAAATATTACGAATTTAAAGGTTCGATTTTACAAAAGTTTTCAAAAAAGGGAAACACCTTTTACGTTGCTACAAACAAGGGACTTTACATTCGCGACACACAGCGGAACAAAAACATTTTCCCGAACGGACCCGTTCAAAATTCGGCACATAAATTAGTTGTAGATTACCAAGGCAGGCTTTGGACGGTTAGCGGAAAAAGTCCCAAAGGTTCCGGAATAAATATGTACGACGGTAACAAATGGGAAAACTTTAACAAGGACAACGTTCCGGCAATTTCGCTTAATGCTTTTTATAGTGTTTTCCCGGCTCGAGACGGAAGAGTATTCTTTGCAAATTGGGGCGACGGCTTTACCGTTTTTCAAAACGATTCTTTTTATACTTACGATGCAAAAAACACAACTCTAACCGGCATCTCGGTAAACCCGAATTTCATTCCTTTGACCGATATTGCTTTGGATTCAAAGGGGAATGTGTGGGTACTTAATCTTTTAAATTTAAATAACGAATCGATTAGTGTGATGACAACCGATGGGAAATGGTACCATTACAAATTCGGCTATCCGCTTACTCCCAGTCCGGCTGAGCTTTACCACTTGGTAATTGACCAATACGACACAAAATGGTTTGCCGTTCAGTACGAAGGCGAACCGGGTTTGTACTACTTTAACGAAGAGAAAACTTTTGACAATACTAACGACGACGTGTGGGGAATATTAAAATCTGCAAACGGTTTAAACAGCGACAACATTAACTCCGTTGCGTTGGACAAAACAGGCGAGCTTTGGATCGGCACGGGGCTGGGACTGAATTACTTAGCCGATCCGTCACACCCTAACAGCATAATCGGTTCCGTCTTTGCCTTGCGTCAACAAAACATTACTTGCATTGCAATTGACCCGCTTAACCGAAAATGGGTGGGAACAAATCAAGGCGTGTTTTTAATTACACCCGACGGCTCTTCTTTGATTAAAAATTACACGGAAAGCAACAGCCCCTTGGCTTCAAACAATATTAACAGCATTGCTTTCGACGATAAGAGCGGAGTTGTTTACATTGCTACGGATTTTGGAATTTCTTCATTGAAAACAATGGGAATCGAGCCACGGAAAGAATTCAAAGAAATTTTTGTTCATCCCAACCCTTTTGTAATTAATAAAAATTCCGACAATCAAGTTTTCATTGACGGGCTAATTCAGGACACACGCGTAAAAATTTTGACAATTGCAGGCAATTTGGTGAGGAGCTACATCCCGTATCCCGGTGGAAAAATTGCCGTTTGGGACGGGCGTGACGACAATGGTAATTTGGTACATTCCGGCATTTACATTATTGCACTCTACGACGAGGAAGCAAATAATGTTGCTTTAACTAAAATAGCCGTAATTAGAAAATAATATTGTTCGATGTTAGACGTTGAGAACCTCTCCCTCGGATTTACCGGTGATTTCCTTTTTGAAAATGTTAATTTAAAAATTAACAAGGGCGATAGGATTGGTCTCGTAGGAGCTAACGGTGCAGGGAAAACTACATTTCTAAAACTAATCCTTGGGATTGAAAAACCGGAGGCAGGAACAATACGAAAACAGAAAGGCGTTAAAATAGGTTACCTGCCTCAGGAAATAATTTCACTTAAAGGTAAATCTCTTTTTAAAGAAGTTAAAAGCAGTCTTCAAATAGTTCGCAAAATTGAGCGGGAAGAAGATGAAATTCACAGAATAATCTCCGCCGGCGGCGACTTGGAGAAAGACAATTCTCTTAAAGAAAGATTCGAACTGCTTAACCATTTGAAAGAGCAAAGAAATTATTATTCGATTGATTCGAGGATTGAAAAAGTTCTTCAAGGCTTGGGCTTTACAGAAGAGGATTTCAACAAACCCGTAGGTGATTTTTCCGGCGGCTGGCAAATGAGAATTGAGCTTTCCAAAATTCTGCTTGAAGATAATGACATCTTACTAATGGACGAACCGACAAACCATTTGGACATTGATTCCTTGGAATGGCTGATTAAATTTCTTAAAAGTTTTAAAGGCGCCCTGCTTTTAGTTTCCCACGATAAAAATTTTCTGCTCGAGGTAACCGACAAGACATTGGAAATTTTTAATCGTAAAGTTACTTTTTTCAAAGGGAACTACGAGGAATATTTAAAGTTCAAAGAAGCTCGCAGAACAGCGCTTGAAGCACAGAGAAAAAATCTCGAGCAAAAAAAGAAAGAAGCGGAAAGGTTCGTAGAACGCTTTCGTTACAAAGCAACCAAAGCAAGGCAGGCACAAAGCAGACTTAAAGCACTTGAAAAAATGGACATCCCGGAAGTTGAAGGGAACGAAAAATCAATTGACGTTACATTCCCCTCCCCTCCCCGCTCCGGTGCTATTGTGGTTGAACTCGAAAACATTAGAAAATCATTTGGAAATAATTTGGTTTTCGACTCGGTAAACTTGAAGATTGAACGCGGCGAAAAAATTGCATTGCTCGGACCGAACGGTGCGGGCAAGTCAACTCTTTCAAAAATAATCAGCCGACGTTTAGAACCGGACTCCGGAAAAATTAAATTCGGGCACAATGTGATTATCAACTATTACTCGCAGGACGTAGCCGATAATTTGGATATGTCCAAATCCGTTTTGGAAACTATGGCAAGTGCATGCAGCGACTTGACCGAAGGGAGATTAAGAACAATCCTCGGAGCATTCTTGTTTTCGGGAGATGATGTTTACAAAAAGGTAAAAGTCCTTTCCGGCGGTGAAAAATCGAGGCTTGCGTTGGCGAAACTCCTTTTAACCAAAAGTAATTTAATTGTCCTTGACGAGCCTACAAATCATCTCGACTTTAACTCTAAGAAAGCGTTGAAAAAAGCACTGCTGAATTACTCCGGCTCACTCGTTGTAGTTACCCACGATGTGGATTTCCTACGAAGTCTTGCTACTAAAATTGTTGACATCCGCGAAAACAAAATTAAAATATTTTACGGCGATATCGATTACTACATTTCCAAAAAGTTTGAGGTTAATACTTCGAACAAAAGGAAAACTGATGCTAAAAAAAATTCTTCCAAAAAGGAACAGAAAAGAATTGAAGCGGAATTACGAACTAAAAAATACAGGGAAACAAAAGGATTAAAAGAAAAGATTGCACGTTTGGAAGAAAAAATCGAGATGCTCGAAGAGGGAAAATCACAATTGGAAAAGGAATTGGGGCAGGAAGAAGTTTTTGCAAATCCGGAATTATCCAAACGGAAAAACGCAGAGTATCAAACTACAATTAAAGAATTAGAAACCGCTTACGAGGAATGGACACTAGCAAACGAGGAGCTGGAAAATATTGAAAGAAATTTTGAAACAAACTTATTACATAGGAAAGAGTGACAAGAAGTCAACATTTGAGATTCCAAATATTTGTAGCGTTGATTGCTTGCAATCTGCGTAGTTTGATTTACACAGATTGACCGCCCCGACAATGACATCGTCATTGTCGGGACTAATCTGCAATTCTTAGCGCGGCAAAGCCGTCAACCAATTTCCCAATTTCAATTATTACAAAAAGTTTAAACTATTTTGACAAAAAAACGAAGATTTGATTGAGGATATTATTAAGCCCTTTTGAAAATGTTCATTTTTCAAACCTATTCATCCTTTCCCTCCTTCCATGCATGGATGGTTGGATGATTGGATGGTTGGATATTGAGACGTCATTGCGATTCCATATCGCGGCAA
>WFQV01000513.1 GCA_015486905.1 Melioribacteraceae bacterium
GCCTGTAAAGGAATTAAATTTGCCTCCGCGTTATTCTGAGCCGTGGGGAGGCAGAAAACACAAAGTGCTTGTTTACAAGACTAAAGAGACTCCTATTTGGGGCTTAACGGCACAAATAATAAGCGAGTTCCTACAAAGAATCAAAAGTTGAATTTAATTTTAAAAAAAGGAAAAAAAATCCCCGCAATTTAGCAGGGTTAAAATTTTATTTATTTAAGCAATATCATCTTTTTAATTTTCCCAAAAACAAACCCATTCGGTTGTTCGGTCGTAAATCCGTAAAAATAAATTACGCCGCTTAAATTACCCGCATTAAATTTCACGGAATGATTATCTGGTTTTTGTTGCTTGTTTACAAGGGACCTAACTTCTCAACCTAAAATATCGTAAACAATTAATGACACTACGGTTCAATATTTAAATTCGTACTTTGCACTTCTACCGCCGGATTCGGACTTTGCTAATATTCCTTTGTTAATCAAATCATGAATATCTCTTAATGCCGTGTCTTGAGAGCACTTGGCAATCTTCGCCCATTTTGAACTTGTTAAATTTCCCGTAAAATCGTCAAGGAGTTTATTTAAGACTTTTATCTGTCTTTCATTGTTAATAATTTTGCCAAATTCATTCCAAAATTTATGCTTCCTAATTACTTTTGACAAAACAGCTTCGGAATTATTAATTGCTTTCATTAAATTATTCAAGAACCAAACTAACCAATTTGTAATATCAAGAGAACCTTTTTGGGAAGTCTCCAAAATATTGTAATAAGATTTTCTTTCTTTTTGTATTTGAGCAGACATGCTGTAAAATCTCTGCGGAATGCCATCCGATTGTGCGAGTAACATGTCGGAAATTGCGCGGGCTATTCTGCCGTTGCCATCTTCAAACGGGTGGACAGTAACAAACCAGAGATGTGCTATGCCTGCTTTCAGTACGAAATTAGTTTGGTTAGTATTAAACCAAGTTAGAAATTGTTCCATTTCTTTTTCTATTTCTTCTGAGGGTGGTGCTTCGAAGTGGACTTTTTCTTTTCCCATTGGACCGGAAACAACTTGCATCGGACCGTTTTCGTCGTTTCGCCATCTGCCGACAATTATTTTGTGTAGTCCGCTTCTCCCGGTTGGGAATAATGCCGCATGCCAGGCAAACAATCTTTCCTTTGTTAATGGTTTGTTAAAGTTTTGAGTTGCATCGAACATTAAATCAACCATTCCTTCGATATTCCTATTTGCATTTGGTAATCCGCTGATTTCAAGCCCTAATCTCCGAGCAATTGAGGAACGTACTTCGTCTTTATCAAAAATAACTCCTTCGATTTCTGTGGATTTTAGAATGTCTGTTGTTAATGTTTCTAAAACGGCTTCGTTTTGTAATGTAAATCCCAATGCCTCCATTTTGCCGATTAAGCGTCCTTGCCTGTTCCTAACATCGGAAAGTAAATCGGCTAATTTTTTAATATCCCAATTGAAGTTTGGCCATTTTTTGTTTTGCCAGATATATTTCATTGTTAAATTAATCTCCGCAATTTTTGCGGTAAATATAAGCATTATTCTCCGCAAATTCCAGATTGTTTTTTTCATTTGGTATGATGTTTGTTAAAAAGGAGGTACAGGTTTACTATTGGTAACAAAAATATAAATAAGAAAGAAGAAACGAGAAATAAGAAATGGTTAAATGCGAGACGAGAGAAGCAAGAAGTAAGAAGTTTTGGGGCATTAATTACAATTACCCCACCTTACAAATACTTTTTCAAAAATTATTATTTCCACTTTTTCCCTCTGCGTTAGAAATCTTTGCGGTCTTTGCGTGGCACCATATTTCTTAACTTTTTCCACGCAGAGAACGCAGAGAATTTCCCTTTCACGGCAAGCCGCAATTATGAATGATGAACCTGCCTGTCCTACCTGCCGGCAGGCAGGCGGTAGGCAGCTTATGAATGAAATAATCCGCGAGCATCCGCTTAATCCGTGTCATCCGTGTTCTACCCAATCCGCGGAAATCATAACTTATCATGAAAAATCTGCGTCCTATCACCCGTCAATCATTGAGGTGGAAAAGTAAAGTTCATAAAAACAAAGTTGCAATCGAGAAATGGAAAAGTTAAGTCGGGAAATGA
>WFQV01000514.1 GCA_015486905.1 Melioribacteraceae bacterium
GAAGCTTATACGGTTCGCCTGTTTTCACATTCTTCCTCCGACGACCAAAAGAAATACCGCTCCGCCGATTCCCTTGAAGCGGACAAGCAACAAGACCCGATTACAAAGCTGGCGGATTACTTAATCAATGAGAAATTTTTAACACAAAAAGAAATCGACAATATTTGGCATGAAGCAAAAGTCAAAGCGGACGAAATTTCGGATTGGGCTTTAACCCGGAAAGACCCTGAGCCGGAAAGTGCTGTCAGATTTGTCCTTGACGAAAGCGGGACCACCGAAACCCTTGAATACGAAGTTTCACAGCCATCTGGAAAACGCATTGTTATGGTTGATGCAATCAATCACGCATTGAAAGAAGAAATGAGATTGAACGAAAATATTTACGTTTTCGGGGAAGACGTTGCGGGAGAAAAGGGAGGTGTTTTTACCGCGACAAAAGGATTGACGGCTGAGTTTGGAAGAGAGAGGGTTTTTAATTCCCCCCTTGCGGAAGCAAGCATTGAAGGGGTTGCAACCGGAATGGCTCTCGCAGGATTAAAACCCTGCGTTGAAATTCAATTCGGCGATTACATTTGGCCTGCCTTTATGCAAATGCGTAACGAGCTTGCAACTTACCGCTACCGCTCGAACAACGCTTGGACGGCACCCGTGGTTACGCGTGTGGCGGTGGGAGGTTTTATTCACGGAGGTTTGTACCACAGCCAAAACATTGAAGGATTCTTTGCTCACGTCCCGGGAATTTTAATTGCCTATCCCTCAAGTGCAACTGATGCCAAAGGATTGTTGAAAACGGCGTTACGTTTGAATGACCCGGTACTTTTCCTCGAACACAAAGGGCTTTACCGACAAACTTACGCCGCAAGCGCCGAACCGGATGAAAATTATTTGCTTCCTTTCGGGAAAGCAAATGTCTTTCGCGAAGGCGAAGATTTGACTGTAATTACTTACGGTTTAATGGTTCACGAATCTAACTTTGCAGCGAAAAAATTAGAAGAGGAAGGTTTCTCGGTTGAGATAATTGACATTCGAACAATAAATCCCTTGGACGAAGAAACAATATTAAATTCGATTAAGAAAACCGGCAAAGCGATAGTTGTTCACGAAGATACACTTACCGGCGGTTTAGGAGCCGAAATTGCCGCACGTATTGCCGACAAAGCGTTTGAACATCTCGACGGGCCTGTAAAAAGAATTGCCGCGAAGGATGCCTTCGTTCCTTTCCATCCGAATTTGGAACATTACATTTTACCGACGAGGGATTCTATTTACAAATCGCTAAAAGAATTGTTACAATATTGAAACGGAGATTAAAAAATGAAAATTGAAATAATAATGCCGAAAATGGGTGAGAGCGTTCAGGAAGGGACTATTATTAAATGGGATAAGAAAGTGGGCGACAAAGTAAAGAAGGATGAAATAATTTATGAAATAAGTACCGACAAGGTTGACACCGAAGTCCCTTCGCCGGCGGACGGTGTAATAAAAGAGATTTTTTACAAGGAGAACGAAGTGGTGCCTGTTGAAACGGTTGTTGCAATTTTGGAAACCGAGGGGGGAGAGTACGGCGAAAAAGAAGAAAAAATTTCCGAGCATGTAAATAAGGAAGCCTCTGCCGTAATCGATATTCTAATGCCCAAGATGGGAGAATCGGTGGTGGAAGGCACCATAATTAAATGGCACAAGAAAGCAGGCGACGAAGTAAAGAAAGACGAAATACTTTTTGAAATAAGTACGGACAAAGTTGACACCGAAGTTCCCTCGCCCGTAGAAGGCGTGGTGGTAGAAATTCTTTACAAGGAAAATGAAACGGTTGCCGTTGGCAAAACAGTAATGAGAATTCGTACCGAAGGAACAACCGCAGAGCCTTTAATTACGGAGACTAAAACAAAAGAGGTTAAGCAAGAGCCAATAAAATCAAGCGTTGCGGGGAGTACACCTGCTCAAGAAACAAGCAAAAATGAAAAAGTAAAATCCAGCAGATTTTATTCTCCGGTGGTTTTAAATATCGCAAATGAAGAAAATGTAAGTTTTGAAGAATTGGAAAAAATTGAAGGAAGCGGCATCAACGGGAGAGTAACAAAGAAAGATATTCTTTCTTATCTTGAAACACGTAAAGTTTCGGAACAACATGAGGTAAAAGAAAGCAAACCCGAAATTCCCGAGGGTGAAAAATCGGCTGACGGACGTGTGACGATAATCCCGATTGACAGAATTCGACGCAGAATAATGGAGCACATGGTTCAAAGCAGGGATACGTCAGTTCACGTTTCGCAAGTAATGGAAGCCGACGTTAGCGCTGTTTACGATTACTTAAAAGTCAATCAAGAAAAACTCCTTATAGAAAAAAATGTTAAGCTGACTTACATGGCATTCATTGCGTTTGCGGTAATACAAGCACTTAAACAATACCCCTTAATGAATGCTTCGATTGAGAAGGAAAGAATTTTAGTTAAGAATTACATTAACCTTGGTATTGCGGTTGCGGTCGAACCAAACGGTTTAATTGTTCCTAATATCAAAAATGCTGAAAATCTTAGCGTGCTTGGCTTGGCAAATGCAATTGCGGATTTGGGTTACAGGGCTCGCAACAAGGAGCTTAAACCTGACGATGTTGTTGACGGAACTTTCTCAATTACAAATTACGGCGTCTTCGGTTCTTTGTTCGGTGCACCGATTATTAACCAACCCGAAGTAGGAATTTTGGGTGTGGGTGCAGTTACAAGAAAACCTGTCGTCGTTGAAGTAGAAGGGCGTGAAGCAATTGTAATAAAACCTATGCTCTATCTTTCACTTAGCCATGACCACCGGCTTGTTGATGGAATGTTAGGAGGCAGATTTCTTAAAGCGGTTAAGGAAAATTTGGAGAATTTTGACGTTTCAATGGTTTAGTCTGCTTATTGGATTGTACAAAATATGAATAATTCATTTTAGGGATTATTGTTTATTAAATTTGCTTGACAAAAATTCTTTTTTCGATTTTTTGATTGCCTGAGTTGTTTTAAGTTTAAATTTCATTTTTTAAATAATAGTAAAGTGATTTAGAATTACGGAGAAAAACTAATGCAGAACGGACACATGAACGGTAATGGGAATGAGAAATTATTAGAGGAACAATTAATTGCTTCTCAAGATGACCTCTGGAGAATATTCAGAATAATGGCGGAATTTACCGAGGGATTTGAAACAATGTCGAAAATTAAACCGAGTGTGGCTATCTTCGGTTCGGCAAGGAGCAAGCCCGAGGATAAATATTACAAGTTAGCAGTGCAGACGGCTAAAGAAGTTGTGAAGAGAGGTTTCGGTGTAATTACCGGCGGCGGCGGTGGAATAATGGAAGCCGCAAACAAAGGCGCAAAAGAATCTAACGGCAGTTCGACCGGTGTTAATATTATGCTTCCTCATGAACAACTTCCCAATCCCTACATCGATACAGACAAACTTTTGTACTTCAGATATTTCTTCGTTCGTAAAGTAATGTTTTTCAAATACGCCCAAGGTTACATTTTATTTCCCGGTGGTTTCGGGACGTTCGACGAAAGTTTCGAAGTGCTTACTTTAATTCAAACCGGTAAGACAACGCAATTCCCCGTTATTTTCTTCGGTCACGAATATTGGGATTCACTTATTGAATGGATTAAAGAAAAACCTTTGAAAAACAAATACGTCTCCGAGAAAGACTTGGATTTATTTAGTGTTACCGACGACCCCCACGAAGCGGCGTCAATAATTTACAGATTTCACAAAGGGAAGAAACTTACACCGAACTTTTAAGCTCATTTGTGTTTACAATAATCAGTTTAGGCAAAACAAAACCGGTTCACAAGTAATCTTTGAATTTTCGTGAACCGGTGAACTTTTTGTTTCTGTTTTTCCTTTATTAATCTTTCATTCGCAATCCGTGTTCCTCATGGATGAATATCCAGCTAACGACTTTGCCGATGTTAATTGTCTCGAAGTTGTCCCAATATTTTTTATTCCGTACAAACATCGAGCTTGTATCGTTCGGCGGAATGTTTTCAGCTTCGTTAATTATTTCACGGATTCTATCTTGCCATTTTTCAAAATTCTCTTTCCGTAAATCCACCCAGCCGTCTTTTGCCCAAGCGTTAATGTTTTCGGGTGTTGCGGGATATTCATACTCTCCGCGGAAAGGTGGAATCTTTATTTCATTTCCGCGAACAAGGGATTTGCCGTCCGGCAATAAAATAGGTATTCCGATGGAGACCATCTGTTTTACAAGGTTGCCGTTTGCTTTCAGTGCTTCAACCAATTTGTTGGAAATGTTTTCAGGACTGTCTTGCAGAACATTCGGCATTGTGCCGTAACCGAGTTTCAGCAAGTGAATTTCGAAAAGAAGTTTTGAAAGCCGCGGCGGGCCTAAAAGTTCGAACGCTACGCTGTTGACGCTGTGAATTTTTTCAAGCTCCTCAAGTTTTTCAACAGCCGAGTGCTGCATAAATCCCGCCCGGTAGGAAGGTTGCATGGTTGCATTATCGAGAGCATTAATAATATCGTGACCGGTGTTACCACCTTGAATTTCGTAAATTACGTCCGTGGCAATTTCTTCGGGGGTTACGTATTCCATTTGTCCCTGCGCCGTAATTGCTTCGAACTCCCCGCGTGAGAAAGTTCCGTTTTCACCGGTGTCAATGAAAACGGATTTAAGATTTTCACCCGACGGTTCGAATTTGTTCAACGTAAGCTGTAAGTTATCTTCGAGCTTTATCGCATCGTTTAAGCTAACATCCTGAAGCTCAATCGGTTTGCCTCGTTTTTTAATTTCACCGAATTCAATTCTTTTCCACGCAATTGCCGCCGTGGGCTTTATTTCTTTCGTAATTGCCGCACCTGGCGTTCTGCCCATTAGGAATAAAAGCAATGTGTGTGCCCCGGCTACGGAGGACTTACTTAAGAGTACGCGGGAGGGCTTTTCCTCGCTGTGTGTGTAAGGAATGTTCAATCCCATTCCGCCCGTACCGCTGGTACCTATTTTCACATAAATCTTTGTTCCGCTCTTGCTCATTGAATTGTACATTATTTGAATGTGGCGAATCAATTGAGGAATGTAAAGCGTGCAAAAAAGTTTCTCCGTTTCTTGAATTAACTCTTCCGAGTCCGCTTTCCTTTGAAAAAGTTTTCTCATATTATGGTAGGAAGAGTAAATATTTTGGTAAGCGATTCCGGTTGCAGAATTAATACAGTCGATTATTATTTCCGGTTTGTGCTCACTTAGTAATTGGTAAATTGCCGATGATTGAAGAATGTCGTCGTTCAGCTCGTCCATTATGTCACTCATTAAAATTTGACGTTTTTCAACGTCGTTTAAAATCTCAAATCTGTCTTCGTCTTTAAATTCGTTACGCACAAAAATATTTCCCCACCAAGGGATGAAGAAGTCCTCAGGCAAGTCCGGAAATTCACTGCGTAATTTTTCGATTGCTTCTTTTGCTTCGGATTCGCGCAAAGAAGTTAAAATAATCTGTCTCGGTTCTTTGGGAATGATTTTCCGCACTACGGCATTTCCGACCAGTCCCCAGCCGCCTAAAACCAACACTTTTTTGTTCTTAATATCCATATCAATTTTTCCCTAAATTAACTTTAAAATCTCACCTTAAAATTAAAGTATAAGAAGAATGTAAACAAGGGGAGAGGAATAAATCGTTAGATTGTAGAAAGGTGAAAATTGGGTGCGGGGTTAAAATCGGTGGCAAAAGAAAAAAAATCAGAAATAAGAAACCAGAAATGAGAAATGGTTAAACGTGAGACGCGAGAGGTAAGA
>WFQV01000515.1 GCA_015486905.1 Melioribacteraceae bacterium
AACGTGAGAAGCAATTATTTGATTTGCCAGAAGCATTAGTTCTTCAATTAATTCGTGGCTTTCGGTTATTTTTTTTATTCTCACGCTTAACGGAGTGCCCTTTTCATTTAATGTAAATTCAACTTCGGGTCTAATAAAATCTATGCTTCCCTTAGCACTTCTTTTTCTCTTTAAAACACGTGCTATTTTATTAAGTAGCAGTAAGTCTCCGGCAAAGTCGCCTTTCCTTTCGTCCAATATTTTCTGAACTTCCTCGTAGGTAAATCTTCGTTTGCTGTTAATGATGCTCTTTTTAATTTTGTAGTTTACAACCTTGCCGCGGGGCGTCAGTTCAGTTATCACGGAAAAAGTAAGTCTGTCTTTCCCGGGAACTAACGAACAAATATTATTGGAAAGTTTTTCAGGAAGCATAGGAATTACTTTGTTTACAAGGTAAACGCTGTTACCTCTTTTGTAAGCCTCCTTAAACAATTGCGAATCATCTTGGATGTAGTGGCTAACATCTGCAATGTGAACACCCACGGAGTAATTGCCGTTGTCCAATTTATTAACCGAGACCGCATCGTCAAAGTCTTTTGCATCTTTCGGATCAATAGTGAAAATGTTTTCCTCTCTTAAATCTAATCTTCTTTTAATTTCAGCTTCGTCCGTTTCACCGTTCATTTTGCGGACTTCATTTAAAACACTTCGCGGGAATTTGTAAGGCAGTTCAAACTCTCTTGCGATTGCAACTATTTCAACTTCGTAGGTGCCTGCCTTGCCCAATACTTCCAATACCGTTCCCTCGGGATTGTGCGAAGGGGATTCCCAGACAATATTGCCTACAGCAACTTTATCACCGTCCTTTGCTTTCTGCGTTTTATTCGAAGGGATGAAAATATCTTTATGAAATATTTCTTCGTCCGGAGTTACAAAAAAGAAAGAGCCGGATTTGTGGAAAGTACCGATAATTTCCTCCCTTTTCCTTTCAATTATTTTTGTAATTTGTCCCTCGATGTTTTTACCCTTACTGTGTGCAAGGAGGCTCACTTCCACAACGTCACCGCTAAAAGCAGTGTGAAAATATTTTTCCGGAATGAATACATCTCGCCGTCCGCCGTTGGAAGGCACCACAAAACCGAATCTCTTATCTTCCGAGATAACAAATTTCCCGATTATCTTTCCCGTAGAGGCGGAATTAAGTGAATAACGCTTGCCCATTTTTAATAAAAATTCTTCCTCGGTTAAATCGTGAAGGAAGTGTTTCAATTTTGCGTACTCGTGCTGTTTCGTGTAATTTAATTTACGTGCAATTTCTTTCGGCTTAAATTTACCGGCCGGATTATCTCTAAAAAATGTTTTTAGCTCTTTTTTCATCTGTTTTTTTAGCCGCTAATTACGCGAATTTTTCGCTAATGTTTTTAAACATGTAATCAAGCTAACTTTCCTTTTATTTGTGCATTAATTATTTCTACAATTAGAATCGCTATTTAAGTGATAGAGCTTACAAATTGCATCTTTCATTCCAATCATTTATCCCAACTATGCATTCATCCATCCAATCATCCAACCATCCAATCATCCAACCATCCAACCATCCAACCATCCAATCAATCTACTCCTCACGCATTCATCATTCATAACCTGCCTACCGGCAGGCAGGTTCATCATTCATAATTAATATCATTCTCTGAGATGTTTCCATCAAAATTCAACTTTATATTTCAATCCTAATTCACTGATTTTTTCTTCTAAGCCGAAAGTACGTACCACCGGGTCTTTCCTTTCGAGGCGAAGAATAAAATTGGGAAATAATTGATATTCGAATTTAATGTTAGCTTCATTAATATTTTGTATTTTGGTCGTACCGCTTAAAGTGTAGCGAATATTTTGGTAACGCCCCGATATTGTAATGCGCGTATCATTACCGTGTTCGTCAATCTTAATATCGCTTACAACGTCTCCCACAACGGAATTAAGTATGCCTGAAATAGTTGAACCGAGGAATGACGTAGCAGTGTTGCTTATTCCTGCAAGTTTACTTTTATCTTGGGCTGTCAAATCTTCCTTAAACCTCCCGAGGTAAACAAAAAGGATTGCATCGGAGATATCGTAACGGTTGTCCCGAACTTTATTCTTAATGTTTTCCTCACCCTTGTAAATTGAAATGCTATTGGGATTAGTCATTAGACTTGTGCCCAATTTGTCAAGCGTTCCTTTTAATTTCATTTCAACTTCAACGTCGATGTAATTTGCCTTCAAATCCGTTCCGTTGTTGTAGGTGCCCAAGTAAGTTGCAACCACATCGAGGTAAGGATTTGCAGGGTCTGTCTCAAATTTTATTTTACCGGTTGCATCGAACGTTTTAATAAATTCAAGTTTTGAGCCGGGTTGAAGTACGAGCGCTCCTTGTGTCCTTGCCTCCCCATTTTCCGAAAGGTAGTCCAAACTTCCTTTCATCAGCATCACAAGTTTTTGATTCCAAATCTTAGAGAGAATAATTTCCATCTTTGCAGCTTTGTTAAAATCAATTTGAATGTTGTAATCGAAAGGAATTTTCACACATTTCTTCTTTTCCTTCTTTTCCCCTTTAATAAGAGAAAGGTATTCGCGGTACTTTCTTTCGCGTAAATTGATTTTACTGGAATCGGCAATAATGTCGTAAATAATTTTACCTTGCGGTACGGCATTACCGCTGCCGGCAGGAACGATTGTTAAATCCGCATTTTGAACTTTAACTCCGCCGATTAATTTCATTTTTTTACCAACCGTTGAAAGTGTAATATTGCCGTCGGATTGAACGAACAAATCTCCGTAAAAATTCGGACTAATAATTTTAGACTTTTTCGAGAGTGCTTGCAACGAGCCTTGAAATGTAAAGTTAAATCCTTCCGGCTTAAATCCTGCAAGTTTGAAATTTCCTTTACCGTCAATCTCTCCCCTGTATTTGGATTGTTCGGAGTTACGTAAAAATATTTTACTAACAGTCACTAATTTGTTTTCCAATTTAATTCTGGTTCCGAATTCGTAATCAAGGTTGTTAAGTCGCGAACGAAAGCTACAATCTTTAAGAGAAATATTCCCGCTGTAATTCAAATCCGAAAGGAGCCCGGTAACATCTACATCAATATTTAAAAGACCTTTTAAATCTCCGGTCAGAGGCACTAAACTTCCGAAGGAAGCAATCTGAAAATTCTTAGAGTGAATTTTTAAATTCACCTTTCTTTGATTTTTAACGGCTTCGAATTCGGAAGTAATTTCCAACGGAATGCCGCCGGATATTGTCAGTAAAGTCTTTGCCCCTTTCTCCTCGAATTCTTTAAACTTCACATCTGTTCCAAGGAGATTATTTGCAAAAGAAAAGTTCGAAGTAAGATTGCCGAAGAAACTTTCACCGTACCCAACGCTGTCGATATTCGCGGAAATGTTTGCCAAGGGTCGCTCGCTTGTACCCGTAATTTCAGCGTTTAAGTTAAACTTCCCTTTAATTTGACTATCGTCCATATTTGTAAAATATTTTGCTGCCAGATAGGAGGGGAAATTTCTCACAACAAATTTTATGTTCTGTCCCTTATTTTTCCCCACTTGACCGTTTGCCCTGAAATAAGCGGCTCCATTGCTTAGGGAAAAATTATTTACTAAAAATGAATCCTGCGACACTGCAAAAACAATGTTGGAATCGTTCTGCCATTCGTCTCCTTTGTAGTTTAGCTTCAGGGAAGAAAAAATAATCCGTTGTTTTTTCGGGGACATTTCAAATTCGCCTTCGGATTCAACCGCCAAATCCTTGCCGATTGAAGCCCCTGCGTCAAAGATTAATTTGCTTTGATTAAAAACAACATCAGCCGAAATATTTTTAATTTCCTTCCCGATAAAAATCTTTTCACCACTTAAGCTAAGCGAGCCGAAAAGGGAATTAAATTTATTCGACAGGTTGTTACGTGAAAAGTGCATATCGGCATCAACACCGGATAAATAAAGGAGAGAATGCTTATCGGTATTAAAAAAATTGTCTAATTTGTAATTGCCGCTAATTGAAAAGTTCAACGAATCGTTCTTTACCATCCCTGAGCCGCTCCCGGCAACATCGAACTCTTCGGCATTGAGCAAAACAGCTATCGGTTCGAACTTCTTAACCGAAAAACCGTAATTGAACTCCAACGGTTTTGCAGCAATGGTATCGTAAGGCTGACTAACTAATTTAACTTCCTTGTTTTCCAAAACCGTAGCAGGGTTTATTTGTCTAAATTTATTTTTAAACATTTGAGCAATAGCACCGCTTTGGTAGTTCAACAATTTAATTGCCCTACTGAGTGAAAATTTTCCTTGAAGTGTTAAGTCCAGCAAATCCGAAGTGAACTTTATTTCCCTGTTAGATTTATCTTTGCGTAAAGCCAAAGTAAATTTACTGCTCTGTAAAGAATGCCCCTTTAGCTCTGAGCGCCTAAGCCCCACAATAAAATCCGCAACCATATCATCAATGTTCAAGTTTTTTCCTCTGGCAACAAAAGAAAAATTTAAGTTCGAGTTGAGGCTTTTATCGCCGGCAAAGCGAGCAAGGTCGAG
This sequence comes from Melioribacteraceae bacterium, assembly GCA_015486905.1. Taxonomy (GTDB): domain Bacteria; phylum Bacteroidota; class Ignavibacteria; order Ignavibacteriales; family Melioribacteraceae; genus WFQV01. Next base: position 4,546 of record WFQV01000515.1, read on the forward strand.
GCTGTCGATTACCCCGGTTAAATCGTAGCGCGGCGAGGTCTCGTCAGTAAAGTCCAATTTCCCCTCCAGTTCGGAGTGAGCACCGTTTACATCCGTTAACAAATTCAGTCTAATCATTTTATTGCTTGAGTTCGAAGCCAAATTAAGCGTGTCGATTTTGTAACCGTTAATTCTGCTTTGTGAAACAGTTAAATTAAAGAGAGCTTTTAACGCAACGGGATTAACACCCGAGCCTTTTATCTTTCCGTTCATATTTAACAATGTTGACACATTAATTATTTTGCTCAAATCCAATTTTTGAGAAGCGAACTTAAAATTGTATTTCATCTGCGGCAAATCCAAATTCAAGTTACCTGCTAATTTTAAATTCCCGCTGCTGCCCGTGTGCGCTTCTATTTTAGTAAAGAAATTCGTCGGTTTACCTTTAAAATGAACATTGACTTTTGAAAGAGTTAACTCGTTAAAATCGGGTATTCCCAAGGAGGGCATTAACCTGAAAGCATCGCTCTCGTCCAACCGTGAGTTTTCAAATGTGACATTCAGCCGTAAATCCGAAGGCTGTTCCAAATTACTTATTTTACCGAACCCGCTAATCTCTGAAGAACCGAGTTTTAATTTCATTTCTTTAATTTTCAGATTTCCGTAAGGACCTTCCGCTTGAAAGGAAAGTGTGGGTTTGCCTTTAAAAAATTCTGTTGCTTCCAGAAAAGAAGATAAATCTTCGAAGCAGAAAGGCTCGGCATTCAGTTTTAACTTAACCGGATGATTTTTAAAATTCGAATATTCGAACGGTTTGAAAAAGTTAACGCTGTCCATTTCCATGGTAAAGTTAATGTTACTGCTGTCGGTTTCAAGTGACACATTATCAGCCAAAGCTTTTTGAGAATCGAGGTAAAAAAATCCGCTAAAATGTTTTAGGTTAAATCTTGTCAAATTTGTTTTGGAGCTTAGGTCATTTAAAATCAAATTAAATCTCGGCGTTACGAGGTTAATGAATACTGTGGCATTAAGATTAATATCATTTAATCTGATATCGCCGTAATTCATCGTTTTGTAAACCGAATCGGAATTTAAGTGTTCAAAGTCCCTCAAAGAAAAATTTAAATTTTTAATTTCAAAAGCATCAACCGTAATTTCAAAAGGGAAATCAGACTGCGAAGCACCTTTATTCTCGACAGTGGTAGAGTCTCTTAAAATTGTCGAATCCTTTGCTGCCGTGGTGTCTTTAACTAAAGAGTTAAAATTCCATTTCCCTTTTTCAATCTCAGCAATATTCAAATGTGCATCGGTCAAACTGATTTTATTTATTCTTAACCTTCTTCGGAAAATAAGTAAAGGGTTTAGCTTAACGGACAAATCTTTACAGCTCAAAAAGGTTCTGCCGTTTTTGGTTATTTGAATATCATTAACATCCAACGACGAAAACAGCGAGCCATTAATTTCACCTATTGACAGCTTGCCGTTAAAGTTATCGTTGTAATAAGAAATTATTTTTTCGCGAAGTAAATTGTGAAACTTTTTAGTTTGTGAAAAGCCGAGAAAAAGAATAAACAGAAATACCGCAACACCGAACAGTCCGATAAAACCGTTTAATATCTTTCTTGGCAGCGAGCGCTGCCTTTTTATTTTCTTTTCCTTACTCACTTTTCCGCACAATATCTTTTAACTATTTCGTTAATTATTTTCGTTGTTGATTGTGAAGTTACAAATTTAATTCTTTCAACTTTCCCTCCGTTGCCAAGTACGGTTTCAGCACCCACAATTTCATTGGTTCTCCAATCCTCCCCTTTAACCAATACATCCGGAATTAAATAATCTATTATTTTCGCAGGAGTTTCCTCGTCAAAAAAAGTAACGTAATCGACAGCTTTAAGATTGGAAACAACCGCCGCCCTTTCCATTTGCCCGATTATGGGACGCTTACTGCCTTTAATTTTCTTTACCGAAATGTCACTGTTAACAGCCACAATAAGAACATCGCCGAGAGCTTTGGCTTTGTTAATGTAATCGACGTGCCCTGCATGTAGTATGTCAAAGCAGCCGTTTGTAAAAACAATTTTTTTGCTTTGACTTTTTAACCCGAGGCAAATCTCACGTAGCTTTTTCCAATCCTCTACTACCATTATTCTATCTCGTTGTTTACTTCTTCAAATAATTTTTCAATTTTAATCGGGACAATACCCACTTCCTCGCAAACAAGTCCGCCTGCAAAGTTAGCGAGATAAGACGCTTCGTAAATGTTTGCGCCGGCGGTCAAAGCCACCGTAAGTGTTGAAATAACCGTATCCCCCGCACCTGAAACATCTGCAACGCTGCGCGCCTTGGTGGGGAGTTTTCTGATTTCTTCATCGTCTTCGAAAAGTGCAATACCTTCTTCACCCAATGTCATTAGTATGTATTTGGAATTTAATCTTTTAAGTAACTCCTTACCGTAAAAAGTAATTTCCTCTTCGTTGTTGATTTTCGTCCCGAAAGCATCTTCGGTTTCCTTACGGTTCGGTTTAAAAACCGTAACGTTCTTGTACTCGAAAAAGTTAATGAACTTAGGGTCAACGTTTACAATTAAATTATTCTCATTGGCGAGAGCAATAATTTTCCCAATCAATTTTTTAGTCAAAACGCCTTTGTTGTAATCCTGTAAGATAACGGCGTCAAAGTTTTTTACATTCTTTTCAAATATCTCAAATATTTTGCTCCCGATTTTCTCGTTAACGTCCGCTTTGTTTTCCTTGTCAATTCTAACAACGTGTTGATTATGTGCAATAACGCGGGTCTTAGAGGTTGTGGGGCGCGAATCGTCAATAATAATGCCCCGAGCGGTAATTCCTGCTTCTTGCATTAAAGATCCGAAAATTTTCCCTTCGTTATCCTTACCGATAATACCAATCGGGAAAGGGTCTGCTTGTAATTCGTGAAGATTAAGTGCAACGTTTGCCGCACCGCCAAAGCGGTAAAATTCTTTATCGATTTCCACAACGGGTACGGGCGCTTCGGGGGAAATCCTTTTTACGTCGCCCCAGAAATAACTGTCGAGCATCATATCCCCGATAACGGCAATGCGTTTACCCTTAAAATTTTTTCTGATTTCTTCCAACCGTTCCTTCGAAAATTCAAGCATAATTTAACCTAATTATTTTGTAAAATCGAATTATTAAATTTATTGTCCAAAAATATTTTTACAACACCGTTCTTAGCACCTAACCAAACGTTCTTACCGTCAAAGAATATTTTGTAAACGGTGTTCGGCAGTCGTTTGTCGTAAACGGGAATTATTTTATCGTTCGTTCTGTCAATAATACAAATACCACGCCCGTAAGTTTCACGGAGTTTTTTGTCGAACTGATAAGTGGAAACCCAAATGTATTTACCAACCAAGGCTAACGAATAAATACCGTTGCCGCGTAAGCCGTCCTCTGTAGTAAAGCGTTTCCAAGAATTTTTTCTATCGAACTTAAACAAGCCGCCCAGATTAAAATCGGGATTTTCTTTTGTGATGAATTCGTCGGTACCAATCCAAATATTGTGCTGTTCAAAGAGAATATCCGAGATTGAAACCATTTCCCCTTCGCCGAGGAAATAGTTGTAGCTATTGTCGTAAAATGTAATAGCGGATTCATCCTGCAAAGGATATTTTTTGTCGTAACGCAGCAGGCCGCCTTCGGTACCGAACCAAACAAGGCTGTCACCGTCAATCTCAATTGTCTTAATTGTATTTGTCTTTTTATTCCCTTTGCGTGTCAAATCAAAATCTTTAAATCTCCTTTTTCGCAAGTCGTACTTGGTTAAATACATAAACCGCCCAATCCACACGGCTTTCTCGTACTTGTCGTATTTAATCGAACGAATCCAATTACTGTATTGTCCGCCTTTGGCAAATTTTCTTTTCAGCCATCTGCCATGCCTTTTGTCCATCATGAAAAAACCGTCCGCACTGCCGGCGAAAACAAATCTTTTCGTAACCGCAATCGAATAAAAGTAGTTGTCTTGAATGTTGCCCTTCTCCTTTGAATAAGAATCCCAGCGTCCGTTTTTCAGATTTAATTTTATTATTCCCTCCCCGTTGGAAGCAAACCACATAGTTCTGCCGTCACTGCAAATATCCCGAACTTCAACACCATTTAGATATTTTTCAATGCGTATTTTGCTTTGAGAATAAAGGGCATCGTGAGAGAGGAATAAAACAAAGGCTAATATTATTAACCGAAATCCATTCACTTATTTTACCTTTAAGAATATTCGGAAAAATTAAAATGCCGCGTTCGGGATAGCGGCAAATTCGGTTCGTTCGAAACGTACGCCGAAAAAGGTTTCGAAGCCTTTAACTATAGAACTTCTTAACAAACGATAATCGACTTTTGAATTTAGTATTGTTTCTAATTCTATCGTCTTAGCCTCCATTTCTTCGGCTAAAGATTTTCTCGTACTTTCGTTAAGATTCAAATAATTTACCAGATTTCTGTGAAAGTCACCAACCAAAATAGAGCCGTGTTGCAAAATTGAATTAGCGTAAACTCTCTGTGCGCTACCGATTAATTTCTTACCTGCAAATTTCACTTCGTGGCGGGCTGTACTGTTGAAGCAAACCGCACCGGAGGGCTTTTTAAGGAGCGAGTGAAAATCGGGTTGAAGTTCCTCCAATTCAAGATTTTCAAATATCGGGTGGAATATTTTAAGACCGCTAACCAGAGCTTGTGAAATTTTATTGTAAACTTCGTTCGGCTTTAATCCCAAAGATAACGGAGCCGTAAAAGAGTAAGTCAATTCATCGGCGTGTAAAATTGCCCGCCCACCGGTGGGACGTTTAACCAAATCAAGTCCGTCCGAAGCAATTTTTTCGATGTTCAAATCATACTCGGATTGATTGACGCCGAGTGAAATTGTAAAAGGTTTCCAACGGTAAAGTCTTAAATAAACTTCCTCCTCGCCGCAGATTTCGGCTAACTTTTTGTCAAAGTCCATATTGAACTTTCCGTTCTCGGCATTATGTTCTATTAAGTGCCAAATCATGCTTTAATTAACGTTCTGTTACTCTTTTCCAAAAATTCAAGTATTTCGCGAACATCTTTGCTATCGGAGAAATCGTGTGCTATTTTTTCTTTTGCCTCGGAGAGATTCAATCCGGAATTAAACAAAATTTTGTAAGCGTTTTTAATATTGTAAATCCTTTCATTCGAAAAGCCCCGCCTTCGCAAGCCAATTACGTTAAGCCCCATGTAGCGTAAGGGTTCGTTTGCCGCAAGAATAAAGGGGGGAATATCCACAGTTACTCTAAAGCCTCCGCCAACCATTACGTGCTTTCCTATTTTCACAAATTGGTGAATTGGAGTTGCACCTCCGATAATTACCCAATCCTCCATCTCTACATGCCCGCCAATTTGTACGGTGTTGGCAATAATGCAATTGTCGCCTATTACGCAGTCGTGAGCTACGTGAGCGTAAGCCATTATTAAACAGTTCTCACCGATTTTTGAAAACCCTGTTTCCGCCGTACCCCTGTGCAATGTAACGAACTCACGTATCGTTGTACCGTCACCGATGTAGAACAGAGTTTTCTCATCACCGAATTTCAAATCCTGCGGAACATTGGCAACCGAAACACCTTGGAATATTTTTACGTTGTTACCTATCCGTGCACCGTCGTAAACTACGGAGTGGGGACCAACCACACTATTGTCGCCAATTACAACATCGTCGTAAATAACAGCGTAGGGCTCTATCTTTACGTTCTCACCCAATTCGGCTTTTGAACTAACGACAGCGGTAGGATGAATATCAATCATTTTTTGTCTCTCCGGGTTTCGTTTCCCTGTCAATTACGGCAGCGGTCAAATCGGCTTCCGCAACAAGATTGTTTCCCACATAAGCTTTACCTCTAATTACAACCACTTTGCTTTTTTTCGCTACAAGTTCGGCCTCCAAAGTTAATTGGTCGCCCGGTAGAACAGGCTTGCGAAACTTTGCGTTATTAATTCCCATGAAATAAACCAATTTGCTTGAGGGGTCGAAGTAAGAATTCAGCATTAAAATTCCTCCTGTCTGAGCCATCGCTTCAATAATCAAAACACCGGGCATTACAGGTTGACCAGGGAAATGCCCTTGAAAGAAAGGCTCGTTAACAGTAACCGATTTTATTCCAATCACTTTCTTGTCCAATTCCAAGTGAATTATTTTATCGACTAAGAGGAAAGGGTAACGGTGAGGAAGAATTCTCATTATTGCGTTTGTATCGAAAACAACACCTTCTTTCTTGATGTGCTGGTATTTTTTCTCCAATCTTTTTTGGTGGTACAGCTGACGGATTTTTTTTGCAAATTCAACATTTGCGAAATGTCCCGGTCGAGCGGCTAATATTTGAGCCTTAAGCGGAGCGCCTATCAACGCCAAATCCCCAAGCATATCCAATAATTTGTGTCTAACGGGTTCGTTTTTAAACCTAAGCGATTTATCGTTCAGGAAGCCGGAAGGTCCGACGGTTATTTTCGTTTTAAGTCCTAACTTTTCACTTAGCTTGTCAAGTTCCGTTTGGGACAATTTATGGTCAACAATAACAACAGCGTTATCCAAATTTCCACCTTTAATTAAACCTTGGTCGGCAAGCATTTCCACTTCGCTAAGGAAAGCGAAAGTACGGCAGGGAGCGAATTCATCGACAAATTCTTTCTCCAAATCGAACAAGCCTGTGTGCTGGCTTCCCAAAGCAGGGTTTTGGTAATCCACCATTACGGTAATTCGAAAACCGTCCAATGGCAGAGCCACTATGTCTATCTGCTTCTCTTCGTTGTGGTACATTACGGTCTTGTCGATAATCAAATAATCTTTCGGTTCGTCTTGGGTTGTAAATCCTGCTTCCAAAAGTTTTTCGACGTAGAGTTTTGCACTGCCATCTCCAATCGGCGGTTCAATTCCGTCTATTTCAATTATTATGTTGTCGATTTGTAAACCTACTACGGCGGCAAGAACGTGCTCAACCGTGTGGACTTTAGCGTCGCCAATTCCCAAGGTTGTACCGCGGGAAACGTCCACAACAAATTCCGCCAAAGCGGGTATCTCGGGATTTCCTCCCAAATCGGTTCTGACAAATCTAATGCCCGAATTTGCCGGTGCCGGTTTGAAAGTCATTGTACATTCTGCACCTGTGTGCAAACCAATGCCGGAAATTGAAACCGGCTTGGCGATGGTTCTTTGAAGTTCTAACATTATTTCACCTTATTCAATTTTTCTTCAAGCTCAAGAATTCTTTTCTCCAATTCTTTAATTTTTTTACTGTATTCAGGTAAGCTGCGAATATGTGATTCTAATCTCAAACTTTGTCCCCATTCCTTTGCAGGGTAGCCGAAATATTTGCCGGGTTTGGTTAAAGATTTGGAAACGCCCGATTGTGCACCGATAATAACTCCGTCGGTCAATTCAAGATGACCGGCAATTCCAACCTGCCCGGCAATTATGCTGTGCTTACCTATTTTAGTACTTCCCGAAACGCCGGACTGACCGGACATCACCGTGTGCTCGCCTATTTGTACGTTGTGCCCTACCTGAACGAGGTTGTCTATTTTAACGCCGTCTCCTATTCTCGTAGCGCCTATTGCGGCTCTATCCACAGATACGTTGGAGCCCAACTCTACATCGTTGCCTATTTCAACCCGCCCTATTTGTGGGACTTTCCGGTAAATGCCTTCTTCGTCAGGCGTAAATCCGAAGCCGTCCGAACCAATCACCGTACCGGGATGAATTATTACTCTGTCTCCCAAAATACACTCCTCGCGAATCGTAACGTTAGGGTAAATCAAACAGTCCTTTCCTATCTTCACATTTTCCATTAACACAGTATTGTGGAGAATAATCGTGTTGTCACCAATCTCACAGTTTTCGGATACGACAACATTTTTACCGAGTGTAACATTTTCACCTATTTTTGCCGAGGGGTCAATTTGAGCCGTGGAGTCTATTCCTTTAAATTTAATTTTAGGTGCAAAATATTTAATTACAATTTCCTGAACAGCTTCGTTGGGTTTTTCGGTTACAATGTAAGTAAGGTCTTCCCTGCTACGTTTAAAATCCGGTTTTACAATTATCACAGAAGCTTTTGTAGAGTCAAAATATTTTTCGTAGTGAGGGAGGTAGAGAAAGGTAAGGTCGCCCGCATGTGCTTCATCAATTCTTGCCACACTTGAGAAAGTAGCATTGTCGTTTCCAAATATTTCGCCGCCGAAAAGTTCGGCGGCTTCTTTTACTTTTATTTCCATTCGACGTCATTTCAATAGTTTGTCTAAAACAAGGTTAGTAATATCATATTTTTCTTTTGCATAAAGAAAGAGAATATCTCCGCTGCGGTCAAAAACAAAGTCGAGGTCTTGCTCCTTCGCCACTTCTTGAATAGCATTAAATATTTTGTTCTGAACCGGTTTCATTAACTCATCTTCTTTTTTGAAAAGCTCACCGTTAGCGCCGAATTTCTTTTGCCTGAAGTCGGAAATTTTATTTTCCAATGTAACCAATTCCTTTTCAACTTCCGCTCTCCTGCTGGGACTCATAGTCAGTTTTTTCTTTTGGTAATCGTCGTATTTCGTTTTCCATTCCTTTTTGATTTTCTTCAGTTCGTCCTGCCATTCTTGGATTTGATTATCCAGCTTCTTTTGGGCGTCCTGTGCATCCGGCAACTTTTTCATTATCGTATCGGAATCGATGTAACCGATTTTCAGTTGAGCCGAGATTTGAAGAGCGCCGGCAAAAATAAAAACAATTGCGAAGACAAATATTTTTTTCATTTTAATTTACCTCTAATATTTTCCTCTTTTTAATCTGTCCAACACTTTGTAAGTAATATCGTATTGGTCATCGGCATAAAGCAGAAGAACGTCGCCGCTTTTGTCGAAAACAAAATTCATTTTTTCTTCATGTGCAACAGCCTTAATTGCTTTCAATATTTTCGCTTTTACCGGTCCGAGCAATTCTTCCTGTTTGGTAAAATATTCGCCGTTAGGCTGTCCGAATTTTGCCTGTCGAAATTGATTGATTTTTTGGTCCATTTCAACCAGACTTTGCTGAACTTGTTTTTGCTTTGCAGGGGTCATTGTAGCCCCTTGCTGTTGGAATTTTGCATACTGGTTTTGTAAGTCCTTAGTCATGCTGTCTATTTGAGTTTGCCATTTCTTTGCCAAAGCATCCAAATCGCTTTGTGCTTTAATGGCTTCTGAGAACTGCAGCAGAATTGCTTGAGAATTAACGTACCCGATTTTCAGTCTTTTTTGTGCAAAGACGTTCATTCCAAGGAACATCGCCAAAGAAAATATAAGTAACTTTTTCACTTTTAACCTCGTTATTATTAAATAATAAATTAAATTGTCAAAATCCACGGCCAAACTGGAAATGGAAAAGCCATGCCGGGTTTTTCCCGTCCACGCTTTTACGATCGAAGCCGTAACCGAAATCAAATCCTATTAAGCCAAGTGGATTAATTAAAATTCTTGCTCCTACCCCGACGGATTTCTTCAAATCGAAAATATCCGTTTGCTGAAGATTGTAAAAGACGTTACCCGCTTCGGCAAAGACGAGGAAATAGATTGGCATCGGTTCCAAAGTGGCTGCGGCTCTTATTTCCGCAGTGTACTTAGCCATAACACGTCCGCCTATTACATCGCCGTTACTATTGCGTGGTCCGACCGTCCTATCGTCGTAGCCTCGTAAAGGAGTGGTTGAAATAATCAATCCGTTCCCGCCCATAAAATAATACTCAAACGGGTTAATGGGCGTACCGGCTTTTAATTCTTTAATGTAGCCGAATTCCACATCCGTGTAAAAAGTAAGTCTGTTCGTATGAAACAATTGTTTGTAAAATTGGCTTTTGAAATCCATTTTGTAATAATCCACATTACCCGGTAGGAAAGGTCCGCCGGAGAGTTCCGAAATAAAAGAAACCTTAGAGCCCCTCGAAGGGAAAATGGGATTGTCGATGTCCGTTCTCGAAAGTGTAAATCCGAGAGTGTACTGCCGGGAGAGTCCCTCGGCATAAAAATTTCCACCATTAATAATATCATTGTATTGAAAGCGCGCAAGCCCTTGAATGTAGAAGAAATCGTCAGGCCATTTTAAGCGGCGTCCCACTTTAAACGAACCGCCCGTTTGACGCATATCGTAAAAATATCGCTGGCGAGTGTCGAACACTTCGAAGCCCACCAGGGTTGGAGTGTCCATGAACCAAGGCTCCGTAAAACCGAGGGTTAATGTTCTGTAATAATTACCCACGCCGAACTGCCAGTTGAAATTAAGAATCTGTCCGCCACCCATTTTGAAAGGATGCGCGAGTGAAAAGTTAGTAAGCGTAACACCGATGGAGCCGCTGAAGCCGAAACTACCGGAGTATCCTACGGAAGCATTTAAATAATCGCTCGATTTTTCTTCTACGTTGTAAACAAGATTTACCGTACTGTCGTTAGCAGGGTGATAATCCACACCTTTTTGGTAAAGTTTTTCCACATTAAAATATTTGAGATTAGCCAACTGCTGAATACTGCGGAAAATGTCGCCACGACTAAAATAACTGCCCGGTACGGTGTAAAGCTCACGGCGTATTACCTTGTCCATAGTTTTGGTATTACCGGTTATTTTCACATCGCCGATTTTAAATCTTCTACCCTCATGAATCGTGATGTGAATATCGACGGAATCGTCGTCAATCTTTTCCTCCGAGGTTTCCAATCTAAAGCCCAAATAACCGTCGTTTTGGAAAAGCGAGGAAACGTCGTTCTGGCTTTTGTTGAAATGGAGATTCTGGTTAAACTTCTCGTAATTATAAATATCTCCTTTTTTAAAATCCAACCTGGCGTTCAGAACTTTGTCCGGGTAAACCGTATTCCCTTCCCACGTAATATTACGCACTCTGTATTGCGGTCCTTCGTAAACCGAAATAAGAATGGTCATCTTGCTTTTGTCTCTCGAGTAAATAAGCGAGTCGCCGAGAATAGTAAAATCCCGGTAACCGTTCTTTCTGTAGAAATTCACAAGCAGTTCTTTGTCCTTTTCAAAATCGTCTCTTTTAAATTTTGCACTGCTCCAAAATTTCCACCATTTGGATTCTTCGGTATTGTCAAATTGGCTTTTTAGCTTGTCGTCGTCAAAGGCTTTGTTGCCGATAAACTTAATGTGTGCAACGGTTACTTCCTCCCCTTCTTTAATTCTGAAAAGGAGAAGGATTCTGTGTTTAATTTTCGCAATAATATTTACTCTGGCATTAGGGTCGTAATCATACTGAGTTTGGTACTCATCCGAATAATTTTTAATATTATGCCAAGTAACGGTAACTTTATCGCTGGAAGTATCGGCACGATCGAAAGCAAATCTCACGGGAGTTATTTGTGCATTTAAATAACCTTTGTCCTCGTAAAGTTTTTTAATTTTCCTTTTAACGTCAAAGATCTCTTGCGGAGTTAGGATTTGCCCCCTCACAAAAGTCATTTTCCCTTTAATATCGTCCTCGGAAATTTCATCTTCACCTTCAACTTCCGCGGTCTCTATTCGCGGATATTCCTTCACTTTAATGAGTAGGAATATTCCGTTGTTAATCTTCTTGTCAATAATAAGTTGAATATCGGAAAATATTTTCAAACCCCAGAGACGTTTAATGACTTCAATTGTTTTGTCACCGGGTACTTGAATTTCGTCGTTCACCTTTAAGCCGCTGTTAGCAATAATTGTAGAGGGGTCGGCTGATTTACTCCCTTCAACGCTAATACCCAAAATGCGGTAAGTCTCTTTTGCAGTTTGAGCAAAGGAATTAACGGAAAGAAATAAAACAAAAATCAGGCTTATTACAAGCCCTTTATTAGGAATGTTTTTTACGAGCATTACTTTTTTTAACCTGTTCACTAATAAGACCAAATCTTCTCTCTCTCTTTTGGTAATCTTCAATAGCTAATAATAAATTTTTATATTTGAAATCGGGCCAGAGGACTTTTGTCACGTAAATTTCCGAATAAGCAATTTGCCACAGTAAGTAATTGCTAACTCTCAACTCTCCCCCGCTGCGGATCAGCAAATCGGGGTCCGGGAAATCGCGCGTTTGCAGATGAGAAGAAAATAGTTCTTCGTTAACATCCTCCAACGAAATTTTACCTTCGGCATAATCCCGAACAATTTCTTTTACAGCTTCTAATATTTCCCATCTGCCGCTGTAACTAAGAGCTAAGTTTAAGTTCAATCCCGTGTTGTTTTTTGTTCTCTCCACGGCCTGCTTTAATTCGTTTTGTACAACCTCCGGCAAATGTGAAAAATCACCAATCATTCTCAATCTTACATTATTGGCATTAAGTTCGTCCGTTTCGTTTTGTAAACTTTTAACAATCAATCTCATTAATGTGGAAACTTCGTCCTTAGGACGTTTCCAATTTTCCGTAGAAAATGTGTAAAGTGTGAGATACTTAATTCCCAACTCAGCCGAAAGCTTCACAACTTTACGAACCGTTTCCACACCCCGACGATGGCCCGCAACTCTCGGCAGCCCTTTCTTCCTTGCCCACCGACCGTTTCCATCCATTATTATTGCAAGGTGAACGGGGATTTTACCATTTTTCTTAAGTTTTTTTAATAATTGATTATCGGCTTTACCTAACTTTAGCACAATGTTTCCATTAAATTCTAAATAGACTTACTAAAATAAACTACCACCTTCTAAATATCAAGAAAGCTGAGAATTGCTTAATTCCTTCATTTTAAAGGAACGGTTTCATTTTACAACTTAAATCGATTTTTGTGTCAAATAATTTAGGCGGGATTAGTTTTTGACCTGTAATCATTCCTTTTATTTAGCGAAATGGTTACCGGTTTAATGTTCTTTCTAGTGAGTTCATCAATCTGCCAAAGTACTTCCTTGAACTTGGGCATTAAGTCTTCAGGCACTCCTACAAAAAGCGTTACTTTAGTTTGGGAGTATTTTGAACGGCGTGAAGCTAAAAAAGTAAGTTTGCGTATAAGTTTAGGGTCTTCAAAATCTTTTTCTTCCAAAGTAATCCCGAGGACGTATTTCCTTTTGTACTTACCAATTGCGTCAACTTTGTAAATGCCTATCGGCTCGGGTTCGGGCAAATACTTTCCGTACTTACGTTGTACGGTCAAGTACCCGTTCCGGTGAAATTGGTTAACCAATTCGTCAACGCACTCTTTCTCTTTTAATTTGTAAGTACTCATTTTAATTCATCGAATAATAAATCGGAATAATGGGAGAAAATTTTGTGTGTTTTAAAACTTTAATGTTAACAATTTTTTCATATTCGAACATTCTGATTTCGTTGGAATTATTAACTCTGCCGTAAATAACTTTCTTTCCTTTTTTAGTAGTACTCAGATAATAGGGTTCAAGTGTAACGGTGTCAAATCCGTAAACGAATTGTAATTTGTGTCTTTTGACCATTGCTTCAAAAAAAATGTTACTTTTCATTGTAACTCCGTCAATTGTAGTTTCTAAATAATCCTACTATTTTCCCTATTATCGTAAAATTTACATTTTTGTTTACACTAATCGGATTGTAATTTTTATTCTCGGGGACCAAGAAAATTTCGTTCTTTTTCTTTTGAAATCTTTTAAGAGTCGATTCTCCATCTACGAGTGCGACAACAATATCTCCGTTAGTAACATTTTTATCCTGGTGCACCAACACAATATCGTTCTCAAGAATTCCGGCTTCCACCATACTATCTCCGCGTACTTTAAGTGCAAAAAGGTTGTTTGCAATTCCGAGGAAATGACGGTCAATTTTAATTGTTCCTTCAACGTTTTCTTCTGCCAGAACGGGGTAGCCGGCTGCAACTCGTCCCACGAGAGGAATTTCAATTAAATTTTCTTCTTCGGGATGCGGCGAATAATTTTTATTTACAACTGTCATTGCACGGCTGGAATTGCTTTCAACGTTTAGATAGCCTTTTTTTACCAAAGCGTCAATATGCCTTTTAACGCCGAATGTGCTTGCAATCTCGAAATGTACGCCAATCTCGCGGTAAGTCGGCGGGTAACCATTATCCTCAATGTAATCGAGAATAAAGTCTAAAATTTGTTTTTGTCTTTCAGTTAATCCTTTGCTCATAATAGTGCTCAATTGTTTACTACAAATATAGTGAACAAAAAGGCACTTGTCAATAGTGAATGCAAAAAAAAGGTCGCCATAAGGCGACCTTTCAAAACCGGTTTATGTTTAATAATTAAACAATACCTTGATCCATCATTGCATTTGCAACTTTCAAGAAACCACCGATGTTTGCACCGTTAACATAGTTACCTGGTGTGCCATAGTCTTCGGAAGCATCAACGCAAGTTTTGTGAATGCTCTTCATAATGTTGTGAAGTTTTGCGTCAACTTCTTCTCTTGTCCAGCTGTAACGCATGCTGTTTTGAGACATTTCAAGACCTGAAACTGCTACACCGCCAGCGTTTGCTGCTTTTCCGGGACCGTAAAGAATTCCTGCATCCAAGAATACATTAACTCCTTCGATCGTCGTAGGCATATTTGCACCTTCCGTAACAGTAATAACGCCGTTAGCAACCAAATGTTGAGCGTCTTTTTCGTTGATTTCATTTTGAGTTGCACTTGGGAATGCGCAGTCAGCTTTGTGATTCCACAGCGGATTGTAATCCAAGTTAGAATCCCTTGGAGTGTAAACAGCATTGGGATATTTCTCGGCGTATTCTTTAATTCTTCCTCTCTTAACGTTCTTAAGTTCCATAACATAAGCTAATTTCTCTGCGTCGATTCCTTCTTCGTCGTAAATGTAGCCGCTGGAATCGGAAAGAGTAACAACTTTACCGCCTAATTGATTGATTTTTTCGACGGTATATTGTGCAACGTTACCGCTACCGGAAACGAGGCAGGTTTTACCTTCCAACGTTTCGCCGCGAGTAGAAAGCATTTCGCTTGCAAAGTAAACCGAACCGTAACCTGTTGCTTCGGGTCTGATTAAAGAGCCTCCCCAACTCAAGCCTTTGCCGGTAAGGACACCGGTAAATTCGTTGCGCAGCCTTTTGTACTGACCGAATAAGAATCCGATTTCTCTTCCGCCCACGCCGATATCGCCGGCTGGTACATCTGTGTCGGGACCGATGTGACGGAACAGTTCCGTCATAAACGATTGGCAAAATCTCATTACTTCGGCATCGCTTTTGCCTTTGGGATCAAAATCCGACCCGCCTTTACCGCCGCCCATAGGCAAGGTGGTAAGACTGTTCTTGAATACCTGCTCGAAAGCTAAGAATTTCAAGATTCCGAGATTTACCGACGGATGAAAACGAAGCCCGCCTTTGTAAGGACCAATTGCGGAATTCATTTCAATTCTGTAACCGCGGTTGATTTGAATTTCACCCTTGTCATCTACCCAAGGTACTCTGAACATAAGGACTCTTTCAGGTTCAACAATTCTCTCGACTATCTTAGCTTGTCGGTACTCAGGATGTTTTTCCAATACCAATTCAAGCGAATTTACTACTTCGTAAACCGCCTGATGAAATTCCGGTTGATCCGGATTCTTTGCCTTAACTTCCTTCATTAAGTTTTCTACGAATTCAGACATAGTAACTCCATTCTGATTTGTGATACATCGTTAATTAATACAACATTCCTTCTGTAGGAAAATTTATATTTGAAGGCGTTCATTCGTAAACGAACAAAAAATTCATGCCCTCGAACCATTAAAACTTTATCTAAAATAATATTATTTCCTTTCTTATTCACCGAGACGTTGCCTCAGTAACTTAATCAAAAATATTTATTTCAATACTTCCAAAATATATGGTTAAATTTTTCTACGCAAGAAAAAAATTTATTTTAATAAAATTATTTTACACTTTAATTAAGTAACTTTTTCCACTACAATTTGCAAATTTTTCTTTCTTTAAAAAGCCAGCATCCAGAGCAGGTAATCAAATATTAAAATCATTGCCGAAGTAAGAACGAAAGAACGAATAGTTGAAAGTCCTACTCCTTCCGCACCGCCTTTGGTTCTAAATCCGATATGACAACCAAGCAGGGAAGTTACCGCACCAAAGACTAAGCCCTTCAGCATCCCAAAACTAAAATCGCCAAATGAAAAAAACCTTTTTACGGAATCAAAAAATACCGTGAACGAAACGTTGAGAAAATAGTTCGAGATAAAATAAGCTCCGATGATGGCAATTACATCGGCAAAAATAATCAGAATAGGCATCATTAAAGAAGCCGCTAAAACTCTGGGCATAGCTAAAAATCTTACCGGGTCTATCCCCATTACTTCCAAAGCTTCAATTTGCTCTGTGACTTTCATTGAGCCCAACTCAGCCGCAATTGACGCACCTACCCTGCCGGCAATTACAATTCCCGTTAGGACAGGTCCCAATTCCGTAATGATAGCACGGCTTGTAGCTGTTCCCAAAAAACTCAAAGGCGCTACTCCTTTTAATTGATAAGCCGCTTGCCAAGCCGCAACGGCACCGGTGAACACTGCAATAACCGTCACCAACGGCAGCGAGTTTACGCCGATGTGTTCCATCTGTTGCAATACTAATTTTCTGTTCTTGTAAACCTTTGGCAAAAACCCGACCACCTCGGCAAAAAGAATTGAGATTTGCCCGAACTCTTCCAGAAAGTTCAAAGTCTTTTCACCGATTACAGCAACAAACTTTTTCATTCAATTATTAATCTTAATAGTACGACTTTTGAACGTTAGTTTAATTTATTCAAATAGAGATTTAAAATTAAAAAATTTACACACAAAAAAAATTTAGAAATTATTTAATAAATTTTATATTTTGCGATACGTTAGTTAAACAAACAAGGAAAAATGACTTTTAACATCATCAACATACTACTAATTATTGTGTAAAGCTTTTTGCTTAAAAGCCCAGTATTATTATGCTGGGCTTTTTTTATTGAATAAAAGGAAAGGTGAAACTATGTTAGACATTACTTATGAAATCAAAGACGATTTAAAAAATGTCGAACTCCCCGAGAACTTGGTGTTCGGCAGAATATTTGCACCACACATTTTCGAGATGGATTACGACGAAGCTTTAGGCGGATGGCATAACCCGCGAATTAAAGAATTTGAAGATTTAAGGTTATCCCCCGCGGCACTGGTACTACATTACGGGCAGGCAATTTTCGAAGGACTAAAAGCATACAAACAAACGGACGGGAAAGTTGTTCTCTTCCGCCCAAAAGAAAATATGAAAAGAATGAATGCTTCGGCTAGAAGATTGTGTATGCCAGAGTTCGACGAAGAATTCGTACTCGACGCAATGAAAAAATTAATCAATCTCGACAAAGATTGGATCCCCACCAAACCGGGACACTCGCTTTACGTAAGACCATTAATGATTGCAACGGATCCTGTTCTCGGCGTTCGACCAGCTAACAATTACAAATTGTTGATTATGCTTAGCCCCGTAGGTCCGTATTACCCAGAAGGCTTCAAGCCCGTTCCTATAATGGCTACCGATGAGTACGTCCGTGCAGTAAGGAAAGGAATGGGAAATTGCAAAGCGGCAGGTAATTACGCAGGTAGTCTTTTGGCTCAAAAGAAAGCCATTGCGGAAGGTTACACGCAAGTGCTTTGGCTCGATGCAATTGAACTTAAATACATTGAGGAAGTCGGTACAATGAACATCTTCGTCCGCTTCGACGACGAAGTTGCAACTCCGGCTTTAAGCGGTTCAATTCTTCCGGGTGTTACAAGAAAATCCGTTATTACAATATTGAACGACTGGGGTTACAAAGTTACCGAAAGAAAAATCGCAATGCAGGAAGTAATTGACCGATACAACGACAAATCGTTGTTAGAGGTCTTTGGTGCAGGAACGGCAGCTGTAATTGCCGCTGTAAGCAAATTGAAATATCACGACACTGTATTGAAATTCTCCGAGGAAGAACCAGGCGAATTATCAGCCAAACTTTACAATGAAATAACGGGAATTCAGTACGGTAGAATCGAAGACCGCTATGGCTGGATTACTTACGTGGAATAATTAACTAATAAAGTCATTCGAGATTTTCTTTAATAAACTTTCGTAGGGGACGCAAATTTTGCGTCCCTTACAGTTGTTACAGATTTTAACCCCTATACCATTCTAAGTTTTCTGTGATTAAATTACTTTAATAATTAACTTCAATACCTACGCATTAAATGTCAAATTAATTTCCACAATCTCGGAATGACTACCGGTTCTAATAGGAGGTCCCCAACCGCCGACACCACAACTAATATAATACTGCGTTTCCCCTTTTTTCAAATACCCCCAGCTTTTCTCATAAATTGCTTTGGTAAGGAAATTAAAAGGCCAAAGCTGACCGTGATGTGTATGTCCCGAAAGTTGTAAATCTACTCCGTTTGCCTCGGCTTGCTCCAAGTAAAAAGGCTGATGGTCAAGCAAAATAATAGGAAGGGATTTGTCTATTCCGCTTAATATTTCGGAAAGTTCTTTTCTCCTTTGATGTGCAAATTGCACCTTTGCCAAATCTTCTCTACCGGCGATGTAAAAACTTTCGTTTATTAAAACCGCTTCGTCGCTTAAAATATTGAGCCCTTTTTCTTTTAAGTATTTTTTCGAATCCTCAACTCCTGCAATGTATTCGTGATTTCCTGTTACGGAATAAACTCCGTATTTAGCCGAAAACCTTTTTAGTTCCTCACCCATATTACTCTCTATTACCGGCGCAATGTCCTCATCAATAATATCACCGGGAATTAAAATAATATCCGGATTAAGTTTATTAATTTGCTTAACTATTTTTGCCAGAAATCTTTTCCCGTAAATTGTACCGAGGTGAACATCCGAAACCATCGCTATTTTGAGATTCTGCATCGGAGAGTGTTTTTTAACACTCAGATTCAACGACTTTAATTTCGGACTGCGGGCGTTAACAAATCCCAGAAAAGTTACTAACAAAGCAAGCGGTAATACGAAATAAGTTACAAGGATATTTTTGCAATTCGTACAAATATTTTGGGGGAATATTCCAAGCAAACCGTTGAACAAATTTAGGAAATCCAAAAACAGAAGTTGTAAAAAGACGTAAACCATTACGCCCCAGTAAAATGCTCCAATCCAAATCAGAGTTGAAGAAATTATATTAACGCCGAGCCTCTCGATGAATCTTCCAATAATAAAAACGTATGTCAGGATAATGACAGAGCCGATTAAAACGGGGCGTAAACTCGATTCCGGCGGGATGACCTTCAACCCGTGGTAAAGAATGTAAAAATTTATTCCGCCGAGAGTAATAACTACAATTGTAAGAAATATTAAAAATACTCTAAGTTTCATACTTTCGTCTTTGTTGAATTGTTTCCTCATAAAGTCTTTTGTACTCTTTTGCCGAGTTGCTCCACGAAAAATCTTTCGACATTCCGTTTAACTGCAACTGATGCCAGACGTCCTTCTTTTGGAAAGTTTCCAAAGCAAAGTTAACGGTTTTTAACAATTCTACGATGTTGTATTCTTTGAAACCGAACCCGTTGGCGTTCAACAGACTGTGAGTTGCTTCACGCCGGTAAGGAATCACGGTATCTGCCAAACCGCCTGTCAAACGTACAACCGGCAGTGTTCCGTATTTCAACGAGTAGATTTGATTCAAACCGCAAGGCTCATATTTTGACGGCATTAAGAAAATATCGGCGCCTGCTTTTATTTGGTGTGCAAGTTCATCGTCGTAGCCTATTTTCAATTTCAGCCTCGTCGGATGTATTTTTGCGAATTCCTTTAATTTATCCTCATATTCTTTTTCACCCGAGCCCAAGAAAACCCAACAAACATCAAGTTTCAGAAGTGCAGGCAGCGCCTCGGCCAATAAATCCCAGCCTTTCTGCGCAACCATTCTTGAAATTAATCCAACGACAGGTATATTCTCTTCAAACTTCAATCCCACATTTTTACAAAGAGCCTTTTTGTTTTCGATTTTTAAATCCAACGTTTGTTCATCATAATTCCGGACAATGTAAGAATCGAAGACCGGGCTCCATTCTTCGTAATCTACACCGTTCAAAATTCCAACGATATCTTTTGCCCTTTCCTGCAGAATCCCCTCCAAGCCGGCACCTTGCTCATTCTGTAAAATCTCCTTGGCGTAAGTGGGACTTACCGTGTTTATCTTATCGGCAAAGTAAATTCCCATTTTAAGAAAATTAAACTTGCCGTAATACTCTGCCGGTCCTAAGGGGAAAAATAATTTCTTCTCAACGCCCGCCAAGCTCAAAACATCTTGCGGAAAAATCCCTTGGTAGGCAACGTTGTGAAGCGTTAGTAAATTGGCGGTAGAATGGAAAATCCCGAATTTTTCCTTAACATAGTAGGGTATTAAAGCCGTCTGCCAATCATTGGAATGAATTAAATCCGGCACCCACTTAATTCGCCGTAAAAATTCGAGCACTGCTTTTTGAAAGAAAACAAAACGTTCTCCTTCGTCGGCATCATCGGTGTAAATCTTTTCCCGGTCAAAATAAAAAGAATTTTCGACAAAAAACACTTCCACCGTTGACTTCGGTAAAGTGCTCTTAAATATTTTAACGCTTTGTTCTTTTTCGTTGAGAAAAATTTTAAACTCGTTTTTCTTGCCGGCAGGTTTCAAATTAAACCGGGAATTTAAGAAACGTTTATACTTGGGAGTAAAAACTTTAACGTCCAACCCGAGCTTTTTCAACTCTTTTGGGAGTGCGCCGCTGACGTCTGCCATTCCACCCGTTTTTGAAAAAGGGAAAACTTCCGAAGAAATAAATGCTACTTTCATTATTTTTAGATTTTTAATTTTAAAAATAGTTATTTTTATTCTTTCAAGATTTAAAAAGGACATTAAAATGCAGAACAAATTAAAAGTTTCCGTAATAATGGGTAGCGATTCCGATTTATCGGTAATGGGAAAAGCAACTGACACGCTCAAAGAATTTAACGTCCCTTTCGAAGTACGGATTATTTCCGCTCACCGTTCGCCTAAGATACTTCAAGATTTTATTTCAAACGCAAAAGATAGAAATGTAGGTGTAATAATTGCCGGAGCCGGCGGCGCGGCTCATTTACCAGGCGTAATTGCTTCCTACACAACACTTCCGGTAATTGGTGTACCGATTAAAAGCAAAAGTCTGAACGGTTTGGATTCTTTACTCTCAATTGTACAAATGCCCTCCGGTGTCCCCGTTGCAACGGTTGCAATTGACGGCGCAAAGAATGCCGCCCTGCTTGCAATTCAAATTTTATCCGTTAGCAATGAGGAGCTCTCCTCGATGCTTAGCGAATACAAAAAGAAACTCTCGGAAGATTCGATGCTTAAGAACAAAAAACTTCTTTAATGAAGAACCTGCCTGCCGTCAGGCAGGTTAAGAATTAAAGATTAAGAATGAGGGGTTGTTATTGTTTCTCTTGAATTTTTTTCAATGCTTCTTTGGCTGCTTCTTGCTCGGCGGACTTTTTACTCTTTCCTCTGCCAACGCCGTAAACCAGATTATTCATTAGAACTTCAACGACAAACAACTTGTCATGTTCGGGGCCCTTTTCTTCAATCACTTTGTAAACCGGCACCTCCATTTTAAGTTGATGAGAAAGCTCCAATAATTTTCCCTTGTAATTCTTGTCAACTTTAAATTTTCCACTATCCAAATTCGGTTTAATTATTTCGCGAAAAATAAAACCCTTAGCAGTTTCAAGATTTTGGTCCAAATAAATTGCGCCGATAATTGCTTCGAGTGCATCTGCAATTATTGTTCTCTTTCCTTCAAGTGAATTGCCGATGAATTTACGTTTGTAAAGAATCAATTCCTCAAGCCCTAAACGTTCGCTGGTTTCGGCAAGGGCATCTTTGTAAACAAAGCGGGAACGTATTTTCGTTAGAAAGCCTTCTTCTTTATCGGGAAATTTTTTAAATAAAAAATCGGCGACGACCAAGCCAAGCACGGCGTCGCCTAAAAATTCGAGTCTTTCGTTCGACTTATCCAAATCGGGCTCTTCGTCAACGAATGAACGGTGAGTAAGAGCCTTAAGAAATAAATTACGGTCTTGAATTTTAA
>WFQV01000516.1 GCA_015486905.1 Melioribacteraceae bacterium
GGAGATTACAGACTGGTCAACCCGGATTTTAATGACTGGAGGTACAGATATTAAATGATTCTCACCGTCACCTTAAACCCTTTATTGGAAAGGAGACTCTTTTTCCCTGCATTCGAAAGGGGAAAAGTAAACAGAAGCAGTCGTGAAATTTTTTACGCCGGCGGGAAAGGGATTAATGTAAGCAGACAATTGAACTTGCTGGGTGTTAAAAACAGTGCACTTACTTTCATCGGAGGCAACAACGGAAAAGCCTTTCGAAAAGTACTTGATGCTGAGGGGACTCAAGCTGTATTTGTAAATATGAAATCCGAGATGCGCTGGGCGGCTTTGACAATTGAAGAGGAAGAACAAAAAGTCACCTCGTTTTTTAGCCCCAACCACGAAATTTCGGAACGTGAAGCATCCGAGTTTGCCGCCCGCCTGGAGAGAATGATTCCCAATTGCTCTATTGTCGTTTTTGCAGGGAGTTCTCCGCACCCCAACGCAGACGACTTAATTGCTTACGGAGTTAAAATAGCTAATGACAACGACAAGATTTCTCTCGTCGATACTTACGGTGAAGCGTTAAAACTTGCTTTAAAAAATTCCCCCACTGTTTTACACAATAACTTAACGGAACTTAAAAACACTTTGGGCTTGTCCCTCGCAAACGAAAAAGAGAAGCGTGAATTCCTCTCGCAGCTTTATTCGAACGGCGTTAAAATGGCTTATTTAACCGATGGTTCAAAAACAGCATACGCCTCAAAATTTGATTTCCATTACAAGCTCAAGCCGCCCAAAATAAAGGAGATTGACGCAACGGGCAGCGGCGACGCCTTTATTGCCGGAGTTTCGGCGGGTTTGGAAAACGGAATTACATTTAATGAGTTTTCACGGAAAGCTCTTGCACTCGGTGCGGCTAACGCCGCATCTTTTGAAACTTGTAAAGTTACAAATGATGAACTTTCCGCCCTGCTCGAACAGACCGAAATTGTTGAAGTCGGCAAGAAAATGAAATTAATCGATGACTCGCCTACTTGCTAAGATAATATTGGTTTTTCTTTGCTCCTCTTACACTTACTATTCGCAAAACATAGAATTTCAAATAATGGGGAACCGCTTATTTACCACAAAGCAATATTCCGATTGGCTCGGTAAAATAAGAGTAAAAAACAATGAAGAATTGAGGGATTCAATAATAGCGAGGCTTTCAAGGCATTTGACCGCCAACGGATATTTCAATTTTAAAATCGATTCCTTCTCGGTAAAAAAAGATTCCTCGGCAATAAAAATAATTTTAGTCCTGAAGGAAGGCGTTCCGACCACAATCAACAAAATAATATTTGACGGTTTAAATAGAAACGACTCCGAGTTCGTTTTGCAGAATTTTAGTTATTTAACAGGCAAAGTATTTTCAAAGTACGAGCTTGAATCCGCAATAAATCAAACATTGAGAAAATTTGAAAATAACGGCTACCCCTTTACCGAAATAAAAATTCAATCAATGCTTTTTACTGGAGGGAATTCTCCTCACCCCACTGTAAATATTTATTTGAAACTTAACAAAGGAGAACCGGCAAAAATTGACAGAATAGAAGTCGAGGGCAACAGCGGAACAAAGAGTTACGTAATTTCACGTGAATTCAGGTTCAATGCGGGCGAGGAATATTCGGAGAAGAAAATCGAACAAGGAGTTGCGGCTTTGCAAAAGTTAGACTATTTCCAGGAAGTAGCTAAGCCCCAATATTACGTGGACCAGGGAGGGAACGGTATTTTGAGGGTTCGTGTAAAGGAAAAATCGACTAACAACTTCGACGGAATCGTCGGTTACGTCCCTTCCCAAAATAAGAAAACCAATGGGTACTTTACAGGTTATTTAAACATTTCACTGAGGAATCTTTTCGGCACCGGGCGCGCTTTTGCCTTCCGCTGGATGCAGGAAAACAAATATTCGCAAGAACTTGAACTTAAATATTTGGAACCGTGGGTTTTTAATTTTCCTATTAACATTTTGGTCAGGCTTTACCAACGAAAGCAGGACACGACCTACGTAAAACGCACATTGAATTTTGAGTTGACTTATTTGGCTTCTGAAAATTTTTCGGCTTCGATTTTAGCCGGAAGCGAATCCACTACGCCCACTCTTAACAAATCTCTCAATCTTTCGGTTTTCAATTCATCTTCATTTTCAAGCGGTGTTATTTTTCAGTACGATTCACGCGACAACATTTTTGCTCCCGCGTCCGGCGCGATATTTAACAGCGCTTACAAATTTACACAAAAGAAAATTTACGGTCCCAAGGAGCTTTTAACGCCAGGGACAAAGACCAAAACGTTCAATCAAAAGTTGGAGTTAAACTTTGCTTTCTATTTACAACTTTTCAATCGGAACGTTCTTGCCTTTAACCTTTCCGGCAGGGAATTACGCGGCAGTCAATTAGACATCAGTGATTTGTACAGAATAGGCGGAGCAAATTCGGTTAGGGGCTACCGTGAAAAACAATTTGCAGGCAACCGGACAGCCTGGAGTAATTTCGAGTACCGCTATTTGCTGGCCAGGAATTCCTTTGCGTTTTTGTTTCTTGACGCCGGTTATTTTTTAAAATCCGAGGGCGTAATCGGAAGTCCTAACAAACAAAGTGAATTTCTCCGAAGCTACGGATTGGGATTCAGTCTTGCAACAGGGCTGGGAATTTTAAAAGTCAGCTACGCTATTGCCAAAGGGAGTGCTTTGACGGAGGGCTTTATTCATTTCGGATTGCACAACCGGTTTTAACCTTTAATCACTCCCACGGGACGCAGCTTTGCCACTTTAACAATTATTCCCGAATTATGCATTACATCCACGACTTCCGAAACGTCCTTGTAAGCGTAAGGCATTTCCTCTGCAATTGTGCGGAAGCCCTTTGCACGTATTGAAACCCCTCTTGCTTCGAGCTCCGCTATTAAATTTCTCCCTTTCCCTGTTTTCATTGCTTTGTGTCTGCTTTGAACTCTCCCCGCGCCGTGGCAGGAGCTTCCGAATGTTTCTTCCAACGATTTTTCCGCACCCGCCGCCACAAAAGAATAGCGCCCCATATCGCCCGGAATTAAAACCGGCTGCCCCGTTTGTTCGTAAGCCGCAGGGATGAATTTGCTGCCGGGCGGGAATGCTCTTGTAGCGCCTTTACGGTGAACGCAAACCTTTTTCTTCACTCCGTTAATTTTGTGTGTTTCAATCTTTGCAATATTGTGGCAAAGGTCGTAAACAAGTTTAAAGCCCAGCTCCGAATCGGAAATACCGAGTGTGGTTTTGAGTGTCTTTTTTGCCAAGCCCATTATTATTTGTCTGTTGTTCCAAGCGAAGTTAGCAGCGGCTTGCATTGCGGCAAAGTAATCCTGACCTTCTTGGGATTGAATCGGTGCACAGGCTAATTGTTTGTCCGGAAGTTCGAATCCGTAACTTTTACTCGATTTGGAAATAACTTTCAGATAATCGTCACACACTTGATAGCCCAAGCCTCGAGAACCGGTGTGAATTAAAATAACCAGCTGCCCTTTAAACAAACCGAAAACATCGGCTTTCCTTTCGTCGAATATTTCATCCACAACATCAACTTCAAGGAAATGATTCCCCGAGCCCAAAGTTCCTGCTTGGTCAAGTCCACGCTCCAACGCTCGTTCGGAGAGCAAGCCGGCGTCCGCTCCTTCCAGCATCCCCTTCTCTTCCGTAAAATCGATGTCGGTATTCTCCCCAAATCCCATTTCCACAGCCCAGTGTGAACCTTTAAGTAAAATTCTTTTCAATTCTTTCTCGGACAATTTTTTAATTGCTCCTGCCGCACCAACACCTGTGGGAATATTATTAAATAAATTCTCTACGAGTTTCGGCAAACGTTTCTTAATCTTCCCCAGCTCAATTGAAGTCCTTGCCAGGCGCACACCACAGTTAATATCGTAACCGACTCCGCCGGGAGAAATCACACCTTCGTAAAAATCCGTTGCAGCCACACCACCGATTGGAAAGCCGTAGCCCCAGTGAATATCAGGCATTGCAAGGCTGTACTTTTGAATGCCCGGGAGATGAGCTACATTTACAACCTGCTTAACTGCTTCGTCATTTTGCAGTTCGTTTTCTAACATTTTACGCGAGGCGTAAATTCTTCCGGGTACAAGCATCCCGCCTGTGCGAGGGACCTCCCACAAATATTCATTAATCTGTTTTAATTCAATTCCTGAGACATTCATTTCTTCTTTCATCTGTTTATATTTTTATTCCTGAATAGATGAGATTTCTCACTCGTCCCGACGCGTCGGGACTCATTCGAAATGACAATTTACTTTTTCTGTCATATCGACCCCCGACGTGTCGGGGGGAGATATCTCGTAGTTTATAATCATTCTTTATTGTTCTTAAAATCAATAATGTCTGTTTCATGTGTTTATTTTTTAGCCACTAATTACGCGAATTTAGTCTTAAGTCTCAAGCCCGACGCCTCGCGCTAAAAAATTAGCATGTGAATAATTAGTAACGAGTCCCAATCTTAACCTCAATCTTAACCTTAATTTCAATATCAGAACAACCATTCAACCATCCA
>WFQV01000517.1 GCA_015486905.1 Melioribacteraceae bacterium
ACGACAAATTAAAGCGGCTGGGTTTTAAAATTTTTGTTTCCAATCCGAGGAATTACTCCGGAATAAAAAAAACATTCCGGGACATTGCAAAAATATTTGATGTTAAATCCAAAGCCGATTCAATCATTGGGAGGTGGGACAAAGCGGTTGAAGGAATCGAAGCAAATTTAAAAGCCACAGCAAAACTTAAAGCAATGTTCGTTGTTTCGATTAATCCTTTAATGCTGGCTGGGGAAAACACTTTCTTAAACGAATATTTAAAGCTCTGCAGACTGCAAAATATTGCAGCGGATTCTCCGGCAAACTATCCTGTTTTTAGCCGTGAGGAGATATTGAAAAGGAACCCGGATGTTATTATTCTTCCTAAAAATAATTACGACGGAAAAAAAGAGCTACTTTCCCTCTTTCCCGAATGGAAGGATATTAACGCTGTAAAAAATAATAAAATTTATGCGATATCTCCGGACTTGTTCTTCCGCCCGGGACCTCGTTTTGTAAAAGCATTGCAAGTTCTTTACAAAAAAATTTGGGTAAGCAAGTAAGCTAATCTTTCCTTCTCTCTTCCACCTTTTTAAATAATCTGCGATATTCTTCTTCGGATTCGTCAAAAAAACCTTCGGGCTCAACGAGTATCGAAGTTCCTTCCACGGCAGCTTTACCGTCGGGCAGAATAATTTCTCCGCGCGTAAGTATCTTCTTGCCTTCTTTGTTGTAAATGCGTCCCCGCACTTCCAAAGGAACGTTTAACGGAACCGGGCGCAAGTAGTTAATATTCAAGTTTACGGAAACAATTTTGTAACCTGCAAACCACGCCGCCATCCCCATTACTTCGTCAAGTATTGCCGCTGAAGCGCCGCCGTGCGCAAAATTTGGGGGACCTTGTTGTTCTTTGGTTAGTGTAAAATAAGACCTGATTTCACCATCCTCATATCCGCGCCATCTGAGCCCTATACCTTTTGGGTTTTCCGAACCGCAAACGAAACAGTATCCGTGCTCGGGTAACAATTGATACTTTTTTTCTTTTTCCTTACTCATCTTTATCCCAACAATATTTCTAATGACTTGTCTAAAAATAAACAAACGGTGCGAATTTGAAAATTGAGTTGGAAATTTACACATTAAATGAGATGAATTAAAAAAAATAGTTTGGTACAAGTTTAAATCCGTTGGTAAAAAACATTTACAGAAATTTCAGAATAAAATGTTTAACGATTATTTATTAGAAGTAGATTTGTGGAGGCAGAAATGGCATTAAAAAATTTGCGTAAAAGAATTCGAGCGAAGATGCGTTAAGAAAAAAATTTTGTCTGAGCCCCGCTCGTCGGGGCGAGTTAATTTTTTTCAGCATCGCAGCGAGAATCTTAGCAAATTTTTTACAGCCTTTCGTAGCATAGCGAAGACCCCGCCTTAGTTTTAACGAAGGCGGGGGATTTTTCCCCTGCCTGCCGTTAGGGCAGGCATGTTTGGTCCGTTTCTTTTGTATCAAGACAAAAGAAATGAACAATATTTGGCACGAGAAAATAAATTAGAATCCCATGTCTGATTAACTCCTCTCAGAGTTTTGTCACGATTTTTGACAATACCCAAACAGTGAGGTCCAAAAATCGCGCCAAAACAATTTTGTTTTTTTCTTACCATCCCAGAGCCGAAGCTCGGAGTTAATGATATGTAACTCCTACCGAGCTTTTTACAATTCTTTTCCATCAATTAAATATTTTGCCACCAATTTTAAACCTGTACTAAATAGTTTTATTGGGAGCGAAAAAAGATTGAATTTGTCCCAAATCACAATTTTCGGGGAAATAATTATTATAATTTGACATTGATAAAAACCAAAAAGGAGTGAACATGAAAAGAATATTTTTTACCTTGGCGGCAATCATGTTAACGGTAAATATTATTTACTCACAAAACGCGGTTGATTATTTCCCTTCCGAGGTTGGAAGAGTTTGGTATTCGAAAATTTCAGCGCTTGATACTTTGGGTCAACCGATTGATTCGCTCTCATTTTACCAAGCAGATTCATTTACTACAAACGGCACTTATTACGGAGATAACGCATCGCTTGTTTTGCGTGCTTATTCCCCTGCAAAATTCGTTCGCTTTTCATCTTTCCGAGATTCGGCTTTTTTCAAATTCAACGGTTCGGCTGCTTATGAATACGTAAAGATAACGAGCTTTTTAGATACCGCGATTTATTCGATTTTGGATTCAAGCCTTTATTATTCGTTGGACTCTCTAAGCGGTTGGTATCCCCTTTTTGATTTTGCTTTAAATGTCGGTTCAAGCAACGAGATTTTCAGCAAAGATTTTACGATAGAGAAAGATTCTTTACAACAGAATATTAGAGTTAAATTGACGACAATGCGACTATTGGACGAAAATATCTCTTTGGATGTGGGAAATTTCAACACGAAGAAGTTTAAATATACGCTCGGATTTTATTTTGTTGTTCAAATTTTACCACCACCTTTTCCACCCCAGGAAATCCCGTTCTTTGTTTTACAGAATTTCAGCTACATTGCGAAGAACGATTGGGTTGTCAAGCAATACACACCCACACAATTTTACGATTTTAGTCAGATAGGCGGACCGTCCTTCTACCTTCCGGGAAACCTTGCCGAGCGAATAAACAAACCCATGCCTTCGAAAGTTGAGGGTGCATCGGTAACGCCGGCAGTCTTTTCGCTTTCACAAAACTATCCTAACCCCTTCGGCGAGGCATCTTCTTCCGGCAGTATAAAAACGGCAATAGAGTTCCGAATTCCACAAGCATCTTTTGTTTCTCTAAAGGTTTACGATATCCTCGGCAGAGAAGTTAGAACTTTGGTTAATGCTTACCAACAAAGGGGTATGCACGTTGCTTCTTTTAATTCGGAAAATCTAAGCAGCGGAATTTATTTCTATTCGTTAGAATGCGGAAGGGTAAAAATTGTTAAGAAAATGACTTTATTAAAATAATGTTTTAAACCATTTTGCGGAATTCATTGTCTAAATTCTGCAAAAACAAATAGGAGAGGTAAAACATGAGAAAAATATTTTTAGCGCTTTTCGCTTTTGCCCTTTTGGGCCAAACCTTATTAGCACAACCCCAGCCGGCAACAAATTTAACGGCAACCTTGGAACAATGGCACGGAATACCGTACGTTGATTTAACATGGCAGGGCGATACGGGGAATCACATCAAGTACTTCATTTACAAAAAATTTCAAAACGATAATTATACGAGTAAATTTTTTAGACTCCCCTTCCCGGCTCGAGGAACAAATTACAAAGATTTTTTTGTTTATGCCGGATTTACTTATTCGTATTACATAGTTGCACGTAACCGGGACGGTGAGAGCGCCCCTTCCGATACCGTTACAATTGAAGTTCAAAAAGTTGTACGAAACTCTATTTTGACGGGAGTGGTAACGGACGAGAACACGGGCGACCCGCTGAAGCATGTTTGGGTTTACGCTGTTCGTACGGACAAAGCAATGCCTGCAATTCAAAGAACAAATGATGAAGGGCAATTTAAATTCCGCCTTTCCGCCGGAGATTATTACGTCAGATTTTTTAAAAATGGCTACTTGCCTGAGTTTTACAACGATAAAAAATTTATTACCGACGCCGACAAAATAACCCTGGCGGATAACGATTCGCTTATTATTAACGCCGCGTTGACAAAGTTCGACTCGACACAAATCTTTACCCTTTCGGGGACAGTAACCGATTCTTCTGGAAACCCAGTTAAGGCGAGAATAAAAACCTTTTCACTTCAAGGAAGAATGTTTACGCGGATTTCCAAACCGGGATTTACCGATTCTCTTGGAAATTACTCGGTTAAAGTAGTAAAAGGGGATTCCGTTGCGGTATTTATGAGACCGTTCAATAGGCGGGAGTACAAACCCGAATTTTACAACGACAAGAAAGACTTCAGAGAAGCTGACAAGATTTTTGTTGACGGAGACGTTCAAGGTATAAATTTCGTTGCCGATTCCAAACCCACGTATGAAAATCTTCTTGGCGGAAAAGTAACGGACGGAAACTCAACGCCGTTACGAGCAGTTGTAGCTTTAATCAGATTAAAAGATAGCCACAGAAAACCACGCCACAGAAGAATAGCGCTTACGGATTCGTTAGGCAATTACCAGTTTACAAGCTTTGCTCCGGGTAAGTATATCGCCTTTGCAATGGCTCGCGGCGGATTTGTGCCTACGTTTTACAGAGCAGACAGCGAGCAGACGTTCCGCTGGAAAAAAGCCGATACGTTGGTTATTGGCGACAACACCACTTTGAACGGAATCGATTTTATATTGCATTCACGCCATGACAGCGGTTTCGGTTTAATTCGCGGATATGTTAAGGACAACTCGAGCAACCCGCTTGAAGGCGTAATGGTTTACGCTGTGGACATGAATAATAACATTGCGGCATCTTCCTCAACCGAAAAGGACGGAAGCTACATAATAAACGGTTTGATTCCGGGCTCTTACAATTTGTATTTCGAAAAAGTCGGATTTAAAGAAGCATCGGCACAGAACGTTACTCTTGATTATTCTCAAAATGTTGAGGCTACGGCGGATGCCAATTTAAATGAAGAGCCGATTACTTTGATTGAAAACAACGGCGGGTTAGTAATCAATAATTACAAGCTGTTCCAAAACTACCCGAACCCGTTTAATCCTACGACAAGGATTAAATTTGCGGTTCCGAACAAATCGTTTGTTACGTTGAAGGTTTACAATCTTCTCGGAGAGGAAGTTAAAACATTGGTAAAGGGTTACAAGAAAAGCGGCATTTACGAAGTAACCTTTAACGCAAAGAATCTTGGCAGCGGAGTTTATTTCTATTCTCTCAAAGCCGGGAATTTCTATACCGTAAGAAAAATGATTTTGTTAAAGTAATTTGCGTTTAATTCGTAAAAAGCAAAAGCCGGGTTCACGCCCGGCTTTTTTTGTACCTATTTAAAAGAAATTTAATCCGCTTTAAACAAATCGTCGCTCAGACCCTTGTTTAATTCAATCGAATCAACTTTAAGAGTGATTGACTGCGGTCCCATTTGTTGTTCAATTTTGAACGGGAATTTTAAACCGTTTACATCTCTGTAATCCGAGAAATTAATTGTTTGTGTGAAAGCTCCCTGCGGCGTTGAAATGGGGGTGGTCTGCTTTAATAGCAGCCCTGTCTTAACCGAGAAATACTGTGTCATCTTTGTATTCCAAGGGGTCTCGAGCTCCATTTTGTAAGCGTCTTCGTTGTTTACTTTTTCCAGTCCGGTTAATTTAACTTTAATGCCGTATTTATCGTAATTAATAATTGAGTGAATGTCCGCTTGCATCTTCATCATTTTCAGTTTGTCGCCTTCAATGGCTTTCCTTTGTCCCATTGCTTCGGAGTAGCCTTTGTTGCCGTCAAAAACGGTCTTCTGCTGAAAGACTCCCGCATCCATAAATTGGTAATATTTGTTCGGCTCTTTTTGGGAGATTGTCATTGATATTTTCATTCCCTGTACTTCCCCGCTCATCTTGGTTGTTTTGTCCTTAATGGAAAGCAGCTTATCTTTACCGCCGATTGCCTTTACGTAGTTGTCGAGCACTGTTTGTGCGGTAATGCCTTTGGGGAGTTTTTTAAGTGAGGGATTGTATTTGTTTCCGTACGTATCATAATAATTTACTTTACCGATTAGACTGAATTTCTTCAACTTTTTGGCTACCTCAGCCGCATTACCGACAACTAATATGTAAGCATTGTTCGGTTTAACGTATTGCCTTGCCATTCTTTGAACGTCGGCAACCGTCACGGCGTTGAGATTTTTTAAATAATTTTGGTAATAATCTTTCGGCAAATTGTAACGCTCTATGTTCAAAGCAAAGTTTGCAATTGTTTCGGGGTTCTCCAATGCCCTTGCAAAACTTCCGGTCATATATTCTTTAACGGAGTTAAGTTCATCTTCGGAGATTTTTTCCGTTCTGATTTTTTTCATTTCTTTTAACGCAGCGGTAATAGAGCTGTCGGTTACCGGGTTGCGTGCTTCCCACGAAGCATCGAACAAACCGACGAGTTTGTCGCTTGCAATGCGTGAATGTGCACCGTAAGTAAAAGCATGTTTTTCACGTAAACTCAGGTTTAACATCGAGGAGAAATTTCCACCGAGAATATTATTCATTACGGTTGCAGGGATTACATCGGGGCTGTTTTTGGGCAGTTTAATCGGATAGCCGATGTGAACAACGGACTGTACCGCACTCGGACGGTCAACAAGAGCAACTTTGGTAATTAAAGGAGCTTTCGGGGTTTTGTATTTTAAATGAGGAACATCTCCCTTTTGCCAGCTGCCGAAATATTTCTCCGCATATTCTTTTGCCTTTTCGGGAGTAATATCACCGACAACGGCAAGGTAAGAAATGTTCGGTTTAAAGTAAGTGTTGTAATAGTCCCGGCACATTTTTAACGTAATGTTTTTAACCGTTTGCTCGGTCATTATCTCACCGTAGGGGTGATCCTTGCCGTAGTACAATGCTTTTCGAACATTTTCGGCTATTGAAGATGGGTCGTTCTTGGCTGCCTGTAAAGAGGAGATAATTTGTTTTTTTAATTTGTCCAATTCTTTTTGTTGGAATTTAGGATGCAGAACAATATCTGACATTATCGAAAGAATTTTGTCGGTGTATTGTGTGAGTGCGGATGCCGTTACACCCGTGCTGCTTGTGTTAAGAGTAGCGCCGATGAAATCCACCGCTTCGTCAATTTCATCTTTTGTTTTTGTTTGGGTTCCGGTTCTAAGCAGTTCGCCGCTCAGTTCAATATAGCCGGCGTTTTTCCCTTCAAGAATAGGGTCGCGGTTAATAATTAATCTGAATGTAACTTTCGGCACTTTGTGATTTTCGACTACAATTACCTTAAGCCCGTTGTCAAGTTGAAAAGATTGGTAATTTCCCAGTTCTATTTTCGGCGCCGGTCCCGGCTCGGGCATTTTACTTCTGTCAACCTGCGCAAAAGCAAATGAGGTTAAGAGCAAGAGCAGAATAGTTATTTTGTTTAATTTCATTTTGTTCTCCAAACTTTGTTAAAATAAATTTTTATTTTTTTGCCGACTTGGGAAGATAGTAAAGAACCACACTGTTGTATTTGTTTAAATATTTCTTTGCAACGTTTTGAATATTTTCTTTGGTGACTTTCATATATTTTTGAATTTCCGTGTTAATCAAGTTTGTGTTGTGGTAAAATACGTGAAAGTCCGAAAGCGCCTCGGCTATTCCCAAATCCGTAGAGTAACTCGTAACCAATCTGTTTTTAATTTGATTTTGAAGTTTTTGAAATTCCTTATCGGGAATGGGTTCCGTTTTTACTTTCTGAATTTCCTTGTCGATTAATGTTTCTAATTCCGAAGGATTAACGCCTGCGTTAGCGATTGCAAAAGTTAAGAACAACCCCGGGTCTTCCAAAGCTAACGGGAAAGAACCGGCTTGCAGAGCTTTTTGTTGTTTATCCACAAGCTCTTTGTAAATTCTTGAACTTCTTCCGCCCGAAAGGAGCGTTGTGAGCATATCGATTGCGTAATATTCCTTGGAGGTTTCCGCCGGAATATGGTAGGCTTCCAAAACCAAAGGAAGGTGGATGTTGTCGTAAACGGTGTCTTTTACTTCCGCTTTCTGAGGCGGCTCAATCACTGTGGGTCTGTTCATTTTTCTTGTGCCTCGCGGAATGGAAGCGAAATACTCGTTAATCCATTTTTTTGCCTGATCAACGTTAATATCTCCGGAAATGGAAAGAGTTGCATTATTGGGCACGTAGTAAGTTTTGTAAAAATTAATAAACTCGTTTAGTTTTGCTTTGTCGATGTACTGCACCGAACCGATTGGAAGCCAGCGGTAAGGATGAACCTTGTAGGCGTGCTTGAACGTCTGTTCCAGAACAGAACCGTAAGGTTGATTGTCAAAACGTTGCTTGCGTTCTTCCTTGACCACTTTCCTTTGAGTCTCTACACCCAAACTGTCAATTTTTAAATGAAGCATTCTCTCGGATTCAAGCCACAGCCCCAACTTTAATTGATTGGAAGGTAAAACCTCATAGTAAAATGTTCTGTCCCAGGAAGTGTTAGCGTTCAATGTGCCTCCTGCGCTTTGAACAATTTTAAAATACTGCTCACGCTTAATGTACTTGGAGCCTTCAAACATAAGATGCTCAAAGAAGTGGGCAAAGCCCGTTCTGTTGGGGTCTTCGTTCTTGGAGCCAACATGGTACGAAACCGTAACCGCAACGATGGGTGTTGAACGATCTACGTGGAGAATTACGTGTAAACCGTTCGGTAAGTCGTATTCGGTGAATTTGATTTTCCTTGCGTTTTGACCGAATAATAATCCGGCAAACAGAAGAAAAATCGCAACCGATAGAAATTTTCTTTTCATAATATTGACCTTTGAATTAATTTTAAAAATGAATCATTTGTTTACTCAATGAGTTGTTTGATCGATTTTGACGTTTTTTAACTTTAAAAGTTCAGGGGGACAATAAGCCCTACGAATAATTTGCTAAACAACTCTTTAAAGAATACTTTACAAATGTAATTTTTAAAATTATTTAATACAATTTTTTTACCGCTTAATGAAACTAACATTATTAATTTTTAAACAAACAACTTGTCCCGACTTGTCGGGAAGGGAATGACTATTAATTATGAATGATGAATGCGTGAGGAGTAATTGGTTGGATGGATGGATGATTGGATGGTTGGATGATCCGACTTCGTCATCGCTTCGCTTGACTTCGTCGTGACAGGTCCGACTTCGTCATCGCTTCGCTTGACTACGCCGTGACAGGTCCGACTTCGTCATCGCTGCGTTCAGGCTACGTCGCGATAGGATGGATGATTGTTCTTTTATTTTTTGCTTAGAGGTTAAGCCTTGTTAAAGATTACCGAAAAACAAGGCGTACAAAATAATTTTAACAAAGCTCCACATGAGCGACATTTAATTAACCCCGAGCTTCAGCTCGGGGGTAGTGCGATAGAAAATACTAAAGTGTTTTGGCGCGATTTTTAGTTTTGCTCGTTTGGAGAAGATAAAAATCGTGACAAAACTTCGGAGGGAAATAATCAGATGAAAAAAGAAGAATTAAAATATTTAATAGAGCTCATTGACGACGAGCAGACGGAGGTCCGTGAAAAGGTAATAGAAGAGCTTTCGAATTACGGACTTTCCCTGGAAGCCGATCTTCGCGAATTTGGAAATTTGTTGGATGGTAAGCGCAAAGAATTGATTAAACCGATTTTGGAGGAGAATAAGAAAACTTGGTTCAGACAAAGCTGGCTGGAGTTAATGAATGTAAAGAACGAAAGGGAAAAGATAGAGCTTGGAATGAGTTTGATTGCCGCCTACCAATCGGGGCGGGAATGCTTAAGTGAAATTACGCTTTTGTTGAATGAACTTGCCGAGGAGTTTTATTACGCATATCCTTACGGTACCGAAATTGACTTGGCAAAATTTTTATTTCAAAAAAAGAAATTAAGAGGCAACGAAAGCGACTATTACAGTCCTTTAAACTCAAATCTTTTCAATGTCCTTCAAACGAGAAAAGGTATTCCCATTACGCTTTGTTTGATTTATTATTTGATTGCAAAAAGGCTTGGACTAATAGTGGAAGGCTGTAACTTTCCCGGGCATTTTTTAGCCAAAACTTTTTTACAGGACGAGGTGGTGCTAATAGATTGTTATTCCGGCGGAAGAATTATTTTTAAATCGGAGTTGGAGGATTTACCGGACATCAACTTCGAAGCAGCGTGGAAAATAATCAATACCAAAGCAACGCCGGAAATTATTCTTCGCAGAGTTCTTAACAATTTGGTTTTTGCTTACACTAAGAAGGAGGACGAATCAAATTCGAAATTTTTCGAAGAAGTTTTACAAATGCCCCTTTAATCGGCTTTAAATTTTTCCTTGATTTTTTCCCACAAAGATTTACCTAACATTTCCTCAGCGTTTTCAATAATTCTTCTAATAGCAGAGAGAACATCTTGCTCCCCGTTCCAATTATCTTGGATTATTTGGGGATCGACATCGTTTGCCAATTTGTTTAATACGTAAGCTGCAACGGCTACGTCGTCTAAATAACCGGCAGGCCCGATTATCTCCTCGGGAAGGAAATCAAAGGGTGACATAAAGTATGCAATAGCCGAAGCGAGCTTGAGCCTCTTCTTGACAGGGATGTGGTTCTCTACGGCTAATTTGCAAAGCAAGTAAAAAAAGTCTGGCGTGAGTAAAATAAAATCAAAATAACGATTGTCTTTGGCAGATTCCTGCTCAGCGTATTTTTTAACCCTTAACTTTAATCTTTGGTAATAATCAAATTGCCTGTTGTCCATTATTAACTCTTTATTTTGAATTTTAATCTAAGAATATTTTTACAACTGAGCAACAAAAAAAATCTTTTCAGCGAAAGCTTTATTTCAATTTTACATCCCTCCGAAACAACCGTGATTGTGTTGGTAGTGGACTCAAACTTTGCGTCCACTACTTTTTTAAAAAATGATCAAACATTTCCGACGGAAGTGTTCGTTTTCTCCGGTTCGTAAACGTCGGTTAAAAGCTCCTCTGCTTCTTTGCAGAATTTAATTGCAAACAGAAGGGCGGTTTCCGGCGTGTAATTTTCTGCTCTTGTTTCCAAGCTCATTCTGTTTTTGCTTTGCTTGAAATTGAAATTCGGATATTTATCCAGAACAAACCTCATTAACAAGGTGAATTTGTTTTTGTAGAATTCCTCGTTGACTCCATTTGGTAGAAAGAAGATAATTTTATTTTTCAGAATTGAAATTTTTTCGAACTGAATTATTGACGCTCTAAGCCTCAACCTTGCTGCGAGAAACAACCTCTCCAATGATTTTGGCATTTTGCCGAACTTGTCGGAAATCTCTTCTATCGTCTCGTCAATTTCTTCTTCCTTCAATGCCGTAAAAAGGCTTGAGTAATAAGTCAATCTGTCTGATTGGTCCGGCATAAACCCTTTGGGTATTCCCAGCTCGAAGTAAGCATCGATTTTCGGCTGGCTGCGCTTCTGTAGGTTGGGTAAGGTTTTGAAAATATCTTGGAATTCCTCGCGCTTTAATTCCCCGACCGCTTCATCCAAAAGTTTAACGTATAAATCGAACCCGACGGAATCAATGACGCCGCTTTGTTCTGTCCCAAGCAAATTACCGGCGCCGCGTATTTCCAAATCCCGCATTGAAATATTAAACCCCTCGCCCAGCCCCGAATATTCCTCTATTGCCTGCAGCCGCTTAATGGATTTTTTGGAAATGGCATTGATTGAAGGAACTACAAGGTAAGCATAAGCTTGGCGGTCGGAACGCCCGACTCTGCCCCGTAACTGGTGAAGCTCGGCGAGCCCGAATCTGTCCGCACGGTTAATTATTATTGTGTTAACATTTGGAATGTCAATGCCGGATTCTATTATTTTTGTTGAAATTAAGACGTTGTATTTTCTGTTTAGAAAATCGTGAATTGCTTTCTCAAGTTCCGCCGGCTTCATTTTGCCGTGTGCAACGCCGATGCTAACTTCAGGCACGTGCCTCTTAATGTAAGAAGCTAATTTGTCGATTGACTGTACGCGGTCGTGAACTAAATAGACCTGCCCCTTTCTGTGAACTTCTTTTAAAATCCAACTGCGGATTTTTTTGATGTCGAATTTTTCAACCTTTGTGTAAATAGGTTGACGGTTAGGCGGGGGTGTGGCAATGATTGACAAGTCCCGCGCACCCAGCAAAGACATATTAAGAGTTCTCGGAATTGGTGTTGCCGTAAGAGCAAGGGTGTCGATATTGACTTTTAATTTCTTCAGCTTTTCTTTTGCCATTACGCCGAAGCGGTGCTCCTCGTCGATGATTAACAGCCCCAGGTTTTTGAACCCCAC
>WFQV01000518.1 GCA_015486905.1 Melioribacteraceae bacterium
ACATAACCTCTCCTTCGAATGAACGCCATTGCTCTTGCACCTATTGCCAAGTTGATTGTTGCTCTCGGCGAGGCACCGTAATTGATTAAATCGATTAACTTTTCCAATCCGAATTCTTTGGGATTTCTCGTTGCAAAAACAATGTCAAGGATGTATTTTTCTATTTTCTCGTCCATATAAATATTGTGTACCAATTCCCTTGCTTTTAATATCTGCCCCGGTTTAACTACGGGCTTAATCTCCTGTTCGCCGGAAATATTTTTCCGCATTATTAAAAGCTCCTCGTCACGTTCCGGGTAAGTGATTTTTACTTTCAGCATAAATCTGTCGACTTGTGCCTCGGGTAGGGGGTAAGTGCCTTCCTGCTCAATGGGGTTCTGGGTTGCAAGCACAAGGAAAGGCTCTTGCAAATAAAACGTTTCCTCGCCGATTGTAACCTGACGCTCCTGCATTGCTTCGAGTAAGGCACTTTGAACTTTTGCCGGTGCGCGGTTTATTTCATCGGCAAGAATAAAATTTGCAAAAATAGGACCTTTCTTAATTGTGAAATTTCCTTCGCGCTGATTGTAAATCATCGTGCCGATTAAGTCGGCAGGCAGCAAATCCGGTGTAAATTGAACACGCTGAAACTTAGCATCCATTGCCGCCGAAAGGGTTTTAATTGCAAGCGTTTTTGCAAGTCCCGGTACCCCTTCCAAAAGTACGTGCCCGTCACCAAGGAGTCCTATTAAAAGGCGTTCCACCATTTCTTTCTGCCCGACTATTGCCTTGCTTATTTCACCGAGTAAATTGTCAACGAATTGACTTTCCGATTTAATCTTTTCGTTTAATTCCGTTATTTCCAATTTAGTCCCCGTATTTTTTGTTGAATTAAAGGTTTTCTACAATTTGAGTAATACAAATGTTTCGCTTTAAATCATTTAACTAAAATAAAACGCAAAGGTAGTAAAAGGTAAGCGGAAACAAAAGTTAGAGAGTCGATTAATCAAATAGGAATAAAGTTTTTCCCCAGGACGCTGAGCCCATGCTCAGCGTCATGCCTGGGGAAATCAATTTTTATATTATCATTACTTAAAGAAAAAATATCCCATAAGAGTAACGACTACTGCGCCAACGAAGATAAGAATAATTCCTGCTTTAACCATATCGGTAACACGCAACCTTCCGCTTCCGAAAACAATTGCATTGGGTGGTGTAGCTACAGGCATCATAAAAGCAAGCGAAGCGGAGATAGTTGCCGGTACCATCAACAGTTTGGGGTCGAGATTTAGTTCTATGGCAATTGCCGCCATAATAGGTAACACTATCTGTGATGTAGCGGTATTTGAAGTAAGCTCAGTAAGCAGTACGACGGATATGCTTATTATTCCTATCAAAACTATTATGGGGACGGTTTTTAACATCTCTAAATTTGTTGCCAAATATTTGGAGAGTCCCGTTTTCATAAACGCTTCCGCCAAAGCAAAACCGCCGCCGAAAAGGAGAATTATCTCCCACGGAATTTTTCTAATATCACTGCTTTCAAGAATTCTTCTTCTATTTGATTCCTTATTTCTGGATGGTAAAACGAACAGAATAAAACTCATAGTAATTGCTACTGTACCGTCGTCTATTATTTTCGGAGAAGGCAGCAAACGCGACCAGCCTGGAATTGTAAACCAATCCGTTGAAATATCTTTCCTGAAAATCCAAAGCAGAGCGGTAATTAAGAAAACAATTGCTACGGTCTGTTCGTTGCTTGAAATTTTACCCAGGGAATCCCTCTCCTTTTTAATTAAATCTTTGGAGATTAAAACTTCTTTATCAGGAGGATAAACCAATTTAACCAGCACTGCCCAAACGGCAAAAAGCATTACGATTGAAACTGGCAGGGCAAAGATCATCCATTCGCTAAAACTAATTCCCGGTAGTTTTGGAAAGGTAATTTTGTAAATTCTTTGAAACACCAAATTCGGCGGTGTGCCTATAATTGTTCCTATGCCTCCTACAGAAGCACCGTAAGCTATTCCCAACAGTAAAGCGATTGTAAAGTTCTTGGTCTTTTCTTTCCCGAATTCTTCTTCCAATTTTGTTATTACGGAAAGTCCGATCGGTAAGAGCATTACCGTTGTTGCAGTATTTGATATCCACATTGAGATTAAAGCGGAAGCCAACATAAAGCCAAGTATTATTTGGCTCGGCGATCTACCGAATAAGGCAATTAAGTTAAGGGAAATCCTTTTGTGGAGGTCCCATTTCTCCATTGCAATAGCTATGAAAAAGCCGCCCATGAAGAGAAATATTGTAGAGTTAATGTAGGACTGTGCAATTTCTTTGCCGCTTAGAACCCCGACCAGTGGGAAAAGAATAAGGGGTAAAAGGGAGGTGGCTGCAAGCGGGATAATCTCCGAAATCCACAATGCACTCATTATTAAAGCAACTACTGCAGTGAACCTGATTGGATAGGAGACTTGTCCCCATATTAACACCCAAATGATGTAAAGTGTAAAAGCCACCCAAAACGAAATCTTCAATACTTTAGATGTTTTCATAATTAGCCCGAATATTTATGAAGGGAAAAATCATAACAATCGAATTGAGTAAATGAGAGACGGTTTTCAACTTTAACTTACTTTCCCCCGAATATTTTTCAGAGGGACAAACCGAATGATAAAGGTATTCTTTAAATAATTTTTTGTTTTGTATTTGTAATATGAATTTATTGTGAATTGTTAATTGGTAAGTTTCTGTTTGAATGTTCTTTCCAAGCGAGATAATGTTTTCTTTTTCTTCTGTCAAGTAATTTTTATCTTCGGAGCAACGTCTTTCAAAATTTTTTCCCTCTTTATTTTTTTCTGTCTCGTTGAAATATGTCACAAACAAATTTTGCATTGAAACTTCTTAGTTTGTTTCGGACATTTTTTTTATTCTGCATTATTAACTTATTATTTTTTCATTTGAATTTCTAATTTTGACGGGCAATTTTTTACCCGTCTCTAAGATGGACGGCGTTGTAAAGTGAAGAGTAATCCTTGTCGTCCAGCCCCATTGCCAAACCACGCACTACTATTTTCTTTACGCTATCAACAATATCGTTTTTAATTCCCGCTTTCTCCGTTTCGTTTAAAATCAATTTAACGTCTTTCAACAAATGTTTAAGCGGGAAATTCGGATTGTCAAAATTCCGCTCAAGC
>WFQV01000519.1 GCA_015486905.1 Melioribacteraceae bacterium
ATGCTGGATTTCCACGAAGAGATGGGAATAATGATTCAAGAAGTTGTGGGTAACAAAGTCGGGAAATATTTTTTGCCTGCTTTTGCCGGAGTGGCTTTTAGCAATAATGAATTTCGTTGGTCGCCAAGGATTAAACGTAACGACGGATTGCTGAGAATTGTTCCGGGTCTGGGTACGCGTGCGGTAGATAGAGTGGGCGACGATTATCCGATACTTGCCGCACCCGCACAGCCGAATCTGAGAGTTAATGTAACTCCTCAGGAAGTGGTTCGCTACTCGCCTAAATACGCAGATGTAATTAACCTTGAGAACAATGAATTCGAAACTATCTCGGTAGAAAAATTACTTGAAGAAATCGGGCATAATTATCCGATGTTCGAAAATGTTTTCTCGGAAGTTAGTGGTACAATGGTAAGACCGGTTTTGGGTTTGACCGCTAAGATAAATCCTAGGAATTTAATCCCGAATTTCGAAAGCCTTTTCTCAAGAACAAATTTTCTATACGATGTGAATTTAATTCTAAATACATTACAGGAAAAACTTCACACACCGGTCGATATTGAATTTGCTTTCGACGGTCGGGATTTTTATTTGTTGCAATGCCGCCCGCAATATTATCAGCCCGATGATGCGCCGGCGGAGATTCCCTCGGATTATCCGGAGGACAAAATTATTTTTACGGCGGAAAAATTCGTCTCGAACGGCAGGGTAAATGATATCACTCACATCGTTTATGTTGACCCGTTAAAATATTCCGAAATTTCGGATTTTTCAAAACTTAAAAAGATTGGCAGAGTTGTTGGTAAACTTAACAAGGTGTTACCCAAACGGCAATTTATCTTAATGGGGCCTGGACGCTGGGGAAGTAAAGGAGATATTAAATTAGGTGTCAGCGTTACTTATTCCGACATTAGTAACACTGCAATGTTGATTGAAATTGCTCGAAAGAAAGGCAATTACGTCCCTGACGTTTCTTTTGGCACTCACTTTTTCCAAGACCTTGCGGAATCATCAATTCGTTACCTTCCGCTGTATCCCGACGATAAAGGAATAATTTTCAATGAAAAGTTTTTAACTAAAAGCCCTAACGAGTTAATAGAGTTGCTACCTGAAG
Source organism: Melioribacteraceae bacterium (assembly GCA_015486905.1). GTDB lineage: Bacteria > Bacteroidota > Ignavibacteria > Ignavibacteriales > Melioribacteraceae > WFQV01. The sequence goes on from WFQV01000519.1 coordinate 1,115, forward strand.
CTGAAGATTTGCAAGAGGTTGTGCACGTTATTAACGTCCCTATTGTTGCGGGAGGGCAAGTTATTAAAGTTCTAATGAACGCTGATATGGATAAGGGAATGGCAATATTGAGTGCGGAACAAGGTGATTTTAACGTTACGCTGAAAGAACATAAAGCAGTTAACAAAGACGATTTGAAAGAGCTTATCAAAGAAGTCAAAATAAATTTAAACGGGATTCTCGACTTTGAAAAGTACGGCATAACGGAAATATTGCTTTACGAATTTGTAAACAGGCTAACAACCTCTCCCGTTAGGTACCGTTTACTTTTTGTGCTGAGAGATTTAAATCTACTCGATGTTCTAAAACCGTTTGTTAAGGGTTACTTGGAGGGTGTAAATGTTTTAATTTCGAAAGCAAGTACTTACAGAATTACCGAGTTAGTACAAATTGATTATTTAAGTCAAAAAGATTTTGAAAGCATTAAAGAAGACGTTAAACTTGACTACAAGGAGATTATTTAAAATTGCTGGTTGCAATTGTTAATTTAAATGGGAATTACTCAAAGCTGGTATCGGAACTTCAAAGTTTAGGTGTTACGTCACTTATTACAAGAGAGGAGAATAAAATCTTAAAAGCTGATAAGGTGATTATTCCAGGTAGCGGCGAAGCTTTCTCCGCAATTAAAAGATTGAATTTGTACAATTTAGGAAGCGTTCTGAAAATCTTAAAAAAACCTGTACTTGGAATTAGTCTTGGGATGCAAATACTTTGCGAGCATTCCGAAGAAGGAGACGTTTTTTGTTTGGGCTGTATTCCGGGAAGAGTAAAAAAAATGAAAGGTATCGTAGGAACAGCACCCGTTCAATATTTTTCCGAATTACAACAATTGAAGGATTCTCCTTTGTTAAGAGGGATAAAAGAAGAAAAATTTTATTTCCGTCACGCTTATTGTGTGCCCCCGGATGATAAAACCTACGCTGTGTCTGCCGTTCGGAATAATGTCTCGGCAGTAATTCAAAATAATAATTATTACGGTGTGCAATTCTTTCCCGAACATTCGGGAAGCGCAGGAAAAACCGTTTTAAAGAATTTTCTTTTTGAGACTTAATGTTGTACCTCTTAATGCACAAATTAAGAATATTAAAATAGTTCTACCGGATTGATTTCCAAAAATTCCTGCCACGGAATGCCGGTACTGCCAACCAACAAAATTTTATCCGGTTTAAATTCCTTTTGAAAATGTTCAATACCTTTTTTAATGACTTTTCTACCGCTTTCAACTTCAATTGCAATACTTTTACTACCGCGTCGCAAAATAAAATCCACTTCAAGATTTACTTTTCGCCAGTAAAGTACTTTAAAACCGGAAGCTCTGCTATGGTTAATTAAATGTGCACCGATTGCCGATTCTACTAACCTTCCCCATTCGTCCGGCTTTAATCTGATTTCATTAAAGTATTCATTACGAATAGCGGATTGTAATGCCGTATTATAAACTTGAAATTTCGGACTGGATGCACGTTGCCTGAAATGTTGAGAAGTAAATTTTTCTAATCCCGTTAGTAGCCAAGCCTCGTCAAGAAGTTTTAAATAATGTGCTAATGTTACCGTGTTCCCGGCATCTTGCAATTGTCCGAGCATTTTAGTGTACGACAATATCTGACCTGAATAGCTACTCCCGAGTTCAAATAAGTTTCGTAACAATGCGGGTTTGTCAACCCTACTCAAATGTAAAATATCTTTTGCGACGGTAGTTTCAATCAAGGAAGATCTAACGTATTCCTTCCACCGCTTTTCATTCTTAATCAGATTGTAGGAACCAGGGTAACCGCCAAACCAAACAAACTGTTCGGGAGAAACATCAAAAGCACTTCTGATTTCCGGGTAGGACCAATGTTTTAAATGAATTACTTCGAATCTTCCTGCCAACGATTCGCTCAGTCCCTTATTTATTAAAAGAGAAGATGAACCTAGCAAAATCACTTTAATATTAACTCCCCACCGTGTATCCTCGTCCCATTCTTTTTTTACCGAGGTGCTCCAATCGGGGACTTTTTGGATTTCGTCAATAATTAAAATTAATTGTTTCTTCCGAGAGTTTTTTAATTTTATTCGTGCCGAATCCCAGATTTGTGAAATCCACGTTTTTTGAACGGCTATCTGTTCGTCTGCTGAAGCGTAAAAAAATAGCAAAGGTTCTCTTTTCATTAATTGGTTGACTAATGTTGTTTTTCCCACTTGTCGAGGTCCGATTAGTGCTTGTATGAACAGCCTCTTCTCTTTCAGCCTCTTTGCAAGTAGTCGATATTCCTTTCTAATAATTTCCATTCACTTCCTCTCGGAATTTTTTTGGGATAATTCTAAGTAATTTTACTCAATATTCTAAGTAAATTTACTCAGATACCTTAGTAAAAATACTCAAATTATTTTTTGTTGTCAAATGCGGTTAAAACAAATGTTTACATCGTGGGTAGTTTGTAATTAGAAGAACTGTGAACTAATGTTAATAAGTCTTTAATCATTTGGCAAAAAAAAATGCCGGAAAAATCCGGCATTTTAACTAAACTATTTGTACTTAATTAAACCTGCATTTGGTAGATGCGGTATTTTTTGTAGAGTTCTCCGCGCATCATTTCCGCCGAGCGTGTCATCATCAAATTGTCTTCCAATACCCAGCTTGCTTCGCCTTTGTCAATACCTATTTTGTGAGCGTTTTCAATTATTAAATCATACAGAATCGCATCAATGCCGCGTTTCTGATATTCGGGAATAATTCCCAAAGTTAAAATTCTTGCCCAGGTAATTTTCCGTTTTTGAGTCAATAGTCTAAAAATTCCGAAGGGGAAGAGGTGTCCGTTCATTTTAATAAAAAGCTCGTTGTAGTCCGGCATGACGAGGGAGAAGCCGACGGTTTCGTCACCTACCTCAGCGAATAGAACTAAAGACGGTTCAACGATTGGTTTCAAATCCTTTGCCAGCAAGTCTATTTCCTCATCGGTCATCGGAATAAAGCCCCAATTAGGTGCCCAAGCTTTGTTGTAAACGTATTTAACCCTTTCGAGTTCGTTCTTGAAGTCTTTCATATTAATCGGACGTACGGTAACGTTGTAACGTTTTTTTGAAATTTCCGCCACTCGCTGAATTTTATTTTCCTGTCTAACTTTATTGTTGTCAATTCTGTAAGCGTACAAATCTTTGACTTTTTTCAAACCGTAGTTTTCCATTAAATCAAGGTAATATTTAGGGTTGTAAGTCATCATTAAACGCGGAGGGTCGTCAAAGCCCTCGATTAAAAGCCCGTATTCATCATTGCTGGAAGGATTTGCCGGACCGCGCATATCGGTAAGTCCTTTGTTTTTAATCCATTCGCGTGCAGTATCGAAAAGTTTATTGGCAACTTCCTGGTCGTTAATGCATTCGAAGAATCCGAAGAAACCGATGTTTTCGGTGTGGTATTGATTATGTGCATCGTTCTTTATCGCGGCAATTCTTCCAACGGCTTCGCCGTTTTTGTACGCCATAAAGAGTTCCATTTCTGCCCGCTTGAAAAAGGGGTTCTTACTCTTGTCAAGAATTTTTAATTTATCCATCAATAACGGAGGCACCCAATTAGGGTCGCCTTCGTAAATTTTCCAAGCGAATTTAATAAATTTTTTCCGGTCGGATTTACTGTTCGATAAGGTTTTAATTTCAACGGAACTCATTTTATTTCCTCCTTAAAAGTAATTAAACTATAGGCTAAATAACTCCCAATTGTTTGCCGACTTCAATAAAAGTGTCAACTATTTTTTGAAGGTGAGATTCTTCGTGCGTTGCCATATAGCTTGTTCTCAGCATTTGCCTGCCTTGCGGAACGCCGGGCGAGATAAAAACGTTAACAAATACACCGGCGTCGTAAAGCATTCTCCACATAGCAAAAGCCAGTTCGTCGTCTCCTACAATAACAGGTACTATCGCAGTCCTACCATCGATGACGTTAAATCCTGCTTCTTTCAATCCTTGCCTTACAAAGTTCGTATTGTTAATTACTCGTTCCACTCTTTCAGGTTCTTGTTCCAAAATTTCCAAAGCTGCCATTGCGGCTGCAACGGAAGCAGGCGTAGGAGAAGCACTGAAAATAAGAGCCGGACCAAAGTGTTTAATGTAATCGATTATTTTTGCTTCGCCGGCTACAAATCCGCCGAGTGAGGCGAAAGTCTTGCTGAAAGTTCCCATTTGCAAATCAACTTCGTCTTCCAAATCAAATTCACTCGGAGTACCGCGCCCGCCTTTGCCAATTACACCTATTGCATGTGCATCGTCCACATATAATCTCGCTTTGTATTTCTTAGCTATTTCAACCATACGCGGTAAGTCAACTATTTCGCCACCTGTACTAAACACTCCGTCGGTTACAATTAGTTTCCCTGCGTCAATTGGGATTTTTGAAATAACCTTTTCCAAATCATCCATATCATTATGTTTGTAACGAACCAAGTTTGCCGAAGCTCCCTTTGCTTGTAATTGTCCTGCAACAATGCTGGCGTGATTGTCTTTGTCGGCTATTACATATTCTCCCCTTTGCACAAGTGCAAGAATAACGCCTTGAGCTGTTTGGTAACCCGTAGAGAAAAGGAGAGCCGCTTCTTTGTGTAAATATTTTGCTAATTTTTCTTCCAGCTTAATATGAAGGTCTAAAGTGCCGGTCAAGTAACGTGAACCCGAACATCCGGTGCCGTATTTTTTAATTGCGTTAATTGAAGCTTCTTTAACTTTCGGATGATTGGTCAGGCCCAAATAATTGTTAGAACCTGCCATAATAACTTTTTTGCCTTCGATTGAAACCACAGGTCCTTCGTTTTCTTCAATAGGTCTGAAATAAGGATAAACTCCTCTTGATCTTACATCGTCAGCTCGGGTAAAATCGTAGCACTTTTTGAATAAATCCAAATTGTTCCTCCAATTATTATATTTAAAAATTCAAATTAAATTTTTATTAATATTGAATTTTGAAAGTTATTATTAAATCAAAATAAAATCAACTTTAATAAGGTGTTAAAATGATTTCGGTTGTAACAGGCGGTACGGGATTTGTAGGTAGTCATTTGGTGGATTTACTTTTAAGCAAAGGACACTCGGTTAAATGCATTGTGAGAAAAACCAGTAACTTAAGATGGTTAAAAGGTAAGCCTGTTGAAATAATCGATTCGGGATTACTTAATAAAGAGAAGTTGAAAGAGATTCTTAAAGATGCCGATTATTTGTTTCACGTTGCAGGAGTTGTAAAAGCGAAGGATTGGGAAGGATATTACAAGGGTAACGTTGAACCTGCTAAGAATCTTTTGGAATCGTTGGTTGAATTAAATTCACAAATTAAAAGAGTAATTGTTGTTAGCAGTCAAACTGTTAGCGGCCCGTCTCGGGATGGAAAGCCGGTTACCGAAGAAATGGAACCCCGACCGATAACCCGTTACGGCAAAAGTAAATTGGAAGAAGAAAAATTAGTTTTATCTTACAAAAGCATGCTTCCCATTACGATTATTCGCCCGCCTGCCATTTATGGTGAAAGAGATACTGAAATTTATCTTTTCTTTAAAACTTACAAACAAGGTTTAATGACGAAAGTCGGTTTTGACAAAAAATTAATTAGTATCATTAACGTAAAAGATTTGGTTAGGGGAATCTACCAGGCGGCAATGGAACCGAAAGCCGAAGGAGAAATTTACTTTATTAGTTCTGAAAAATTTTACGATTGGGACCAAATTGGTGATGCCACTGCAAAGGCTTTCGGTAAGAAAGCAATTAAAATTAGCCTTCCGCATTTCTTGGTTTATTCGGTAGCTGTAATAGCGGAATTTTTTGCATTATTTTCAAAGAAAGCCGCAACGTTCAACATTGAAAAAGCACGAGATTTTGTTCAAAAGTATTGGATTTGCAGCGCCGGCAAGGCAAAAAGGGATTTCGGATTTGTTCAGGAAATATCGCTCGAAGAAGGAATTAAGCAGACAATCGATTGGTACAAAAGCGAAAAGTGGCTTTGAGGAATTCTCTTCCTCGAGTAAAGCAAATGGGTCTGACAAATATTGCAATCGGAATTACCAAAGTGGGGAATTGAATTTACCGCAAATTTTAATTTCAACATTTTCTGAACGGTTTCACATTCGGCGCTTTTAGGGGCAAAGGGTAAAATGCAAATTTTAGTAATTCGTGTTTCTTCTGCGGTGGTTAGTAAATCAATGTGCCAGCGAACAATTTTTTCTTTTTTAAGATGCCTTTGAATTCTGGAACGTAAATTTTTTTGTGCGCTTCCCACGTAATAATAATAACCTTTCTCAAGGTGCACTTTCCCGAAAGCCTTTGTTTTAAGTGTGAAATCATATTCCGTAAAAATTTCGAGAATGTAAATACCGCGGTTTACTTCAATTCGATTTTGCACCTTCTTTAATCCACGTTTTTATTCCTTGAATTTCCTTCTGTGAGAGCGGGAGTACGGGTGCACCCACCGGCGGCATTGGTCCGTAACCCGATTCCCCTTCAATTGCCCAAACTAAGATACTGTTTTCGGGATGATAAGGGACAACAATTAACTCATCAGCAGTTGCGTTGCCATAGCTCGTTAGGCTTAAATCCCCCGCACGGGTTTGGTCATCATGACAACCGGAGCTTGTACACTTCAAATTAAAAATAGGTTGAATATATTTGGAATAGCTCACATTGGACGTTGGAATATCCTGTCCGGAATTTGAAACAGTGTCGTCACAACCGAAAGCAATCGCTAATACGAACGACAAAAATATTGAAAATAAAAGAAGGCTAAGAGATTTCAAATTTTCTCACCAAATAAAATATTTTTAAAAATGAAATTTACAATTAATTGACAAATAAATTTAACTTGTCTAAATTTACACTTCGGTTCTTAGAATTATGGGGCTATAGCTCAGCTGGGAGAGCGCTTGAATGGCATTCAAGAGGTCAGGGGTTCGAGCCCCCTTAGCTCCACAAGAAAAACCTTCGTTTTTTGTTAAAGTACCCAATTTTTTAACTCTCTCTTAATTTATTGCCTTTTTTTAAAATCGTCTAATTGTGGCTATTTAGAGCTCATTTATCCGTCAAAATTATGTCGAAAAAATTTATGCGTTTTTTGCGCATTGATTCGACGTTTGCGTTAATGTAATACTTCGAAGTTATGCTGGTATCTTTAAGCAGCATAAATCGAAAAAAAGGAAGAGTAAACCTCGCAAGGGCAAGAG
>WFQV01000520.1 GCA_015486905.1 Melioribacteraceae bacterium
AAAAGATGAGAGAAGAAGAAAAAATATTCGAAAAAGAACGCAACAAGTTATTTAACGGAAAACTTTCAAGGAAGAATGCTTTTAAGTTTTGTGTTAATTACAGCCTGCTAATTGAAGAATTAATTCACAGAATTTTCAAGGACAGTAATTTTAAATTTACCGTTGTTGCTTCGGGTAGCTTCAGCAGACGTGAGCTTGCGCCTTACTCGGATGTTCAACTTCTGATTATTTTACCAAAGAAGAAAATTTTTGAAAAGCAAGCGGAAAATATTATCTCCGTTCTCTCAAATACCGACGTTAACTTCAGTATTTCAATTAAACATTTTGACGATATTGAGAAAGCACTTAAAAACGATTTGACCACTTTTACGCAATTTTTTGAAACTCGTTTTATCCTTGGTAAAAGGGAAGTTTACGAAAAGTGGAATAAAAATCTTTTTGCCTCGTTGGATGAAACAGAACGCAAACGATTAATCGAAAGCTACATTAACGGAATTGAAGAAAGACATACTCTTTACGGCGATTCCCCCAAACTGCTTGAACCTAGCCTCAAACTTTCCGCCGGCGGGCTAAGAGATGTGCAGTCCGTCGAGTGGATGTACAGCCTGAAGAACGGCGAAATCCTAACCGATGAAAGCGAAATAACACAAACAGAGAAATTTCTGCACCGCCTTTACGTTGAAAAATTAATAAGCGGTAAAGAAAGGAAAAGGGTATTAAACAGTTACGAGCTTCTTTTAAGAATGAGAAATCTTTTACATTTAATTAGCCACAGAAAGAACGACCGCCTTGAATTTCATTATCAAAAGAAAATTGCTGAAATGCTTGGTTACGATGAAGATGAATGGCTTGAACTTATGCACGAATTTTTTGAAGCAACAAGTTTAATAAACCGTTTTTCCCGCACGTTAATTAAAAAATTTTGCGAAGATATCGAAGGACCCATTTCCGATTATCTTAAAATAGACCTGGACGAAGACTTTGTTTTGAAGGGGGATAAAATTTGTACTAATCGAAAGAGCATGCTCTCCGCATCTACAATAATGCGGGCGTTTTATTACAGGGGATTTTACGGTGCCAAATTTAACCGCCAATTACGTTCTTTAATTTCGGAAAGTGTTAACGAAATTGATGTTGCATTTCCCGAAGAACTTTCCTCTTCGGTATTCTTCCGTGAAATATTAAAACTTCCGCAGAATGTAGCCTCTACATTAAGTATGATGAATGAATTGGGATTTTTAGGATTGTTCCTGAAGGAGTTCGGCGATATTGTCGGTTTTTTCCAAGAGGGGATTTACCATAAATACACAACTGACGAGCACACATTGCTTGCAATCGCAAATCTTGAATCGCTTGGCAGGCAGAACAATGAACTGGGAAGACTTTTCGAACTGACGGAAAGGAAGGACTTGCTTTATCTTGCATTGCTACTGCACGATATAGGAAAGTCAATAAGCATCGAGGGTCACGAGATATTAGGTGCAGAATATGCTTATTCCATTGGCGACAGATTGGGCTACTCGTTCGAGGAAACGGATCTTGTGGCTTTCTTAGTCCGGCATCACTTAACTATGGCAAATTATGCGTTCAAATATCCGGCAAAAAATATTGATGCGTTGAAAAAATTTTCCGAGATTTTCCCTTCTTTGGAATCCCTTAATTTGCTTTATTTATTGACTATTGCTGATCTCTCGGCAGCAAATCCTTTAGTATTGAATTTGTGGAAGAAAAAGATTCTTCAAAAACTGTTTTTACGTACTCGTGTAATGGTGGAAGAAAGATTAAAGCGTTCCGAAAGCCCCTTCGTTGTTGAGCAAGAAAGCCCTTACTCGAAAAACGAAGGTAAATTGGGAGAGCACCTTCACAGAATTGAGGATTCAAATTATTTTAATTCGTTTACCGCCGAAGAAATTAGGAAACATGCCGAGGAGATAGAGAAGGGTAAAAAGGTCAGCGTTTTGTTCCTTTCCAAAGAAAATTTTACAGATATTACAATTTTTACTAAAGAAGGAGAATTGCCGCTCGCAAGTCTTTGCGGAGCACTTACGTTGAACGATTTGAATATTCAAACGGCGAAGATATTCACAAGGAGTGACGGTGTTACAATAAATAATTTTGAAGTAACCGACTACAGTACCGGCGGAAAGGTGGATGAAAAGCGCTTTGGGAAAATAGAAAGCGACATTGCACTTGCTGCGGATTTTAATTTGGAAATCACAAAGGAATTTAAAAAGTACCGTTCCAAATGGAAATTGTTCGGGGATAAAATTTTTAAGAAGAAAGGAAAAATTTTAATTGAGTTTGAAGAGGAAGATCGGTTTACTAAAATCAGCGTTCTTTCACCCGATGCTATTGGCCTGCTTTACACAATAATAGAGGCGTTTTCGGAACTCAATATTAAAATCATTCTTACCAAATTGAAAACGATTGACAAGGACGTGCAAAGCTTCTTTTATGTATTAAACAGCTTCGGGCAAAAAATTTCAAAAGAAAATTACGAGTTAATAAAAGTTACATTAACGGAAAGAATAAAAGAAATAGTGGAGAAGTAATTGCAATTTTTCAACAGAGAAAATCCTATTGGTGTTTTTGATTCCGGTATCGGCGGTTTAACCGTAGTTAAAAGGTTAAACCAATGTATGCCGAACGAAAACATTATTTACTTTGGGGATACAGCCCGCGTGCCTTACGGGAACAAATCAAACTCTACCGTGATTGAATATGCTGACGAAGACGCTCGATTCTTATTAAAAAAAAATGTTAAGATAATTGTTGTTGCATGCAATACCGCTTCTTCGGTTGCAATAAATTATCTGCAGGAAAATTTTGACATCCCGATAATCGGAATGATTGAACCCGGAGCGAAGAAAGCGTTGGAAATCTCAAAGTCAAAAAGAATAGGTGTGATTGGCACCTATGCCACAATTAACAATCATGCTTATTCTAAAAAACTTTTGGAAATAGATAAAGAGGTAAAGGTTTTTGAAAAAGCATGTCCGCTTTTCGTCCCTCTTGCGGAAGAAGGTTTAATAAAACATCCCGCGACAAAGTTAATTGCCGAAGAATATTTAAACGAATTAAAGCAAGCTGAGATTGATACTCTTATTTTGGGTTGTACACATTATCCTATTCTCGCGGAAACAATCGGGGAGATAATGGGTGAGAGAGTTCAACTTGTGGATTCCGGGCAGGCGGCTTCGCAGGACGTGGAAAAATATTTGGAAGGGAGAGGTTTGAGAAACATCTCTAATTCAATCGGGCAAAACAAATTTTACGTAAGTGATATTCAAACGAAATTTGAAGAAATAGTCAAACTTTTCCTTGGAAAGGAATTGGATTATTTTGCAAAAATCGAATTGGAGGAGTTGACTAAAAAGTAACTTGGATTTGGTAAGTTTTCGCAAGACAGATGTCAAAGTGAGAAGCACGAGTAATGGGACGCTGATTTGATAGAACACGGATGACACGGATTGTTGCGGGATTTTCACGGAGGGAATGGGACGCTGATTTTCATGATGAATTATGATTTTCGCTGATTGGACAATTAAAAATTAGAAAGTCAAAATTAAAAAGTAAAAATTTGCTGTTATCTGATATCCACTCATCCACTCATCCAATCATCCCTTTGTCCCATTGAACCTCTAAACTTCTAAACCGCCGAAGGCGAACTAAACTCCTAAAC
>WFQV01000521.1 GCA_015486905.1 Melioribacteraceae bacterium
AAAACAAAGATTTGATTGAGGATACTATAGTTAATTATTAAAGGCTTCATCTTTCCTTTTATATTTAATTTCTAAAAATTTTATTGTAGTTTTTAAATTAAAAATTAACGTTAAACAAATTAGAGCATTTAACTTGAAAACCGTTCAAAAATATTATGCGGCGTTTACGGCTTTAATTGTATTTTTAATTTACCTTGTAACGCTTTGCCCGAGCATTGCACCGATTGACGCCGGTGAACTTGCTACGGTTCAAATTCTTCCCGGCGTAGCTCATCCTACCGGTTACCCGCTTTTTACAATTATTGGGTACCTCTTCTCACTACTGCCGTTGTTTGCTTCAAAAATTTACCAAATGAATTTCCTCGCTTCCATTTGGAGTGCGCTGGCAATTTATTTCTTCATTAAAAGCTCGGAGCTGATGTTTAAAATCCGTTCCGTAACTGTAGAAAAAAAGATTACCAAAAAGAAAAAGGGGAAGAAGAGTAAAAAGGGGAAAGAAAAAAGGAGTGAAGAAAATTCGCCGCTTAACCTTGTGCCCGATTCGGTTAAGTTTTTTTCAATCCTCACCGGTGCTTTGAGTCTTGCTTTCAGCAGAACATTTTGGCAGCAAAGCAACTCGGTAGAAGTTTACTCCTTTCAAACTTTTCTTTTCGCTCTTATTATTTTCTCCATTTTAAAAACATTGGAAAACGGCTTTACAGAGTCACCATTGAAACAGTGGCTGTTCGTGGCAGCAGCTTTGGCTCTGGGATTTTCAAATCACATGACAACCCTTCTCATTTTGCCCGGTTTGGCTTACGTTTACTTTGTAAAAGAAAAATTCAATAAGGCATCGTTTATCAAAATAGGCTGGATGCTGGTTTTGTTCTTCACAATTTTAATTTTACTCTATCTTTACATTCCGTTGGAAGCAATCGCAAAGCCTTTACTAAATTGGGGTGACGCAACAAATTGGGAAAAATTTTGGAGACACTTTACAGGCAAACAGTACCAAGTTTGGTTATTTAGTTCCGTCGAAGCAGCCAAGAAACAATTTGCTTATTACATCGGCAATTTCCCTTCGGAGTTCGGTTACGCTGTTTGGCTCTTGGGTTTGGTCGGTTTATTAGCTGCATATAAACAATCGAAAAAATTATTTTGGTTCATTACACTCAATTTTCTTTTTACGGTTCTTTACGCTATTAACTATGATATTCACGACATCGATTCTTACTTCCTACTCTCTTACTTTTCGGTCTCCTTCTTTGTAATCTTCGGAACAGTAAGAATTTTTACCGCGAAAAATGTGAAGTTTTATTTTACCGGCGGAATAGTTATTCTGCTTCTTATTGCCGAAGCAGTGACAAATTTCCCGGAGGCTAACAAAAACGATTATTATGTTTTGGAAGATTACACGAACTCAATCTTAAATTCGGTAGAAACGAACTCAATTATTTTTACTTACCAATGGGACTATTTTGTTTCTCCCTCTTATTATTTGCAGTTGGTTGAAAAAAGGAGGAAGGATGTAACGGTAGTTGACAAAGAACTCCTCCGCCGTTCATGGTATTACAATGAATTGCAAACAAGGGATGCGAATATTTTAAAGGGGATTGAACCGTTTGTAAAGGAATTTAAAAAAGCATTAGTCCCCTTCGAACGAGGAGACAATTACGACGCTAATTTGCTGGAAAAATATTACCGTGCAATAATGACGGGGCTTGTGGCTAAGAATTTCCCGCAGAGGAGTTTTTACATTCTTCCCGAATTGGTTGACAATGAAATGCGCAATGGTGAGTTTCAATTGCCGAAGGGTCTTTCACTCGTGCCGGAGTGGTTCGGCTACAAAGTAATTGCCGGGAATAAATACACGCCGGCGGAGTCTATTAATTTCAAAATCCGCTTTCCTAAAAGGAGCAACCATTACAGCAAATTCGTAAAAAATTTAATTTCGGAAATGCTTGCAAAGAGAGCCCTCTACGAACTTTCCTTCAACAAGCGGGACAAAGCGAAGCTATTTACGAAAAAGCTTCAAGTGTTTAACCCCGAT
>WFQV01000522.1 GCA_015486905.1 Melioribacteraceae bacterium
ATGAGTGGACAAATGTATAAATGGATGCTCATTGATGAAGAAGGTTGAAGGTTGTGGAGTACGCTAAGGCAGAACTGACCATGCTTCGTTCAGTTGAAATGACAGTGAAAAAGTCCGCATTCTCTTGGGTTCTATCTGGCATTGCCGTCGGATTTATCCGACGGTTGAAAAATACAACAAGCTTCACAGGGCTTTAGCCTCATTGTTCTAACACCGAATGAAAGTGAAATGTGGAGCCAAAAAACATTGTATCTTTTTTCAGGCCCGTTGACTAAAGTCAACGGCAATGGAACTAAAGTCAACGTCAATGTTGACTAATCCAACATTCCATTATTCCAACATTCCAACGACCCCTTCACCATTCACAATTTACCATTTACAATTCACCATTCAACCTGTCGCGACGGACCTCCCAAAATGCGGGGGAAGGCGGACCGGTCGCGACGAATCCCGACTTGTCGGGAGAAATCGGATTTCTTGTCTCTTCTTTCTGATTTTTTTTATTTTTTGCCACCGTTTTTAAATCTGTGCCCTAAGAATCCGGACGCAAGAAGATTCGAATCCTTCTAAGAAATGATTTCGAGAGATTTAATTATTTTAACGGGTCTAATATTATTTTCTACGTTAGTGTTTTTAATTTGGTATAACCGGTCTTAGCACTTTGAGCTCAAAAAGAAAAACGAAGCAACGATATTATTCTTAAATTTGAAAGTCGTAAATGAATTTTATTTTTGAAAACAAAACGCACTCACCGGAAGGAATTTAACAATGGAAATAAACAACCGAATAACAAAACTTTTTGACATTAAATACCCAATCATTCAAGGCGGAATGGTCTGGGCTTCGGGGTGGAAATTAGCAAGTGCTGTTTCGGAGGAAGGGGGACTCGGACTAATAGGTGCAGGTTCAATGAAGCCGGAGCTTTTACGCGAACACATACGTAAATGTAAAAAAGCAACGAACAAACCCTTTGGCGTTAATCTTCCTCTGATTAGAGAAGACATTGAAAATTTAATAAACGTTATTTTAGAGGAAGAAGTTAAAATCGTTTTCACTTCCGCAGGTCATCCTGGGAAGCATATTGAAAAATTCAAATCCAAAGGGATAAAAGTTGCACACGTCGTTTCCTCGGTAAAACAAGGACTAAAAGCCGAATCCGTCGGCTGTGATGCCATCGTGGGCGAAGGTTTTGAAGCAGGCGGACACAACGGTTTTGACGAACTTACAACCTTCGCTTTAATTCCACAACTGGTGAGTGCAGTAAATACGCCGGTAATTGCCGCGGGAGGAATAGCTGACGGGCGCGGAATTCTTGCCGCACTCGCTCTCGGTGCCGAAGGCGTTCAATTAGGCACAAGGTTCGCCGCCACGGTGGAATCTTCCGCTCACGAAAACTTTAAAAGAAAAATTGTGGAAGCAAAAGACAACGATACCGTATTGATATTAAGAAAAGTTATGCCTGCGCGAGTAATTAAAAACAACTTTGCGCTTCAAGCATTAAATACCGAAGCAGAAGGAAAAGCGAAAGAAGAACTTCTTGAACTACTAAAAATAAAACGTGAGAAAATCGGAATATTCGAAGGAGACGTGAGAGAAGGGATGTTAGAGGCAGGTCAAGGTTCGGGTCTAATAAAAGAAATTTTAACTGTTAAAGATGTTTTTCGGAAATTAATTTCCGAGTTTGACAAAGCAAAAACAGATGTTTGTAAATATTAAAATTTTAAAGCCGTAGTTAAAACCGGTTAACTACATCCGACTACCTTAGCAAGCACGTTTTACAACTCTTTTCGAATAAGAGGTAAGTGAATATTTTTGATCACATAAAAATTTGAGTTGAGAAATGAGTAACAAAAATATCATAATAAAAAGCGATGATTACAGAATTTTTATCAAACAGATAAAAAACAAAATCCAAGCGTCGCAAATAAAAGCAGCAATTTCCGTAAATAAAGAACTGCTAAAGCTTTATTGGTTCATTGGTTCTGAAATAGTAAAAAAACAAGAAACAGCAAATTGGGGAGACGGACTATTAAAGCAAGTCAGTTCAGATTTACAAAAAGAGTTTCCCGGTATGAAAGGATTTTCAGAAACTAATCTCAAGTATATGAAAAAATGGTATAGCTTTTTCGTAAAAAGTCCACAAGTTGTGGACGATTTGGACAATGCTTTGATATTTCAAAGCCTATTGGTGTAAGCGAATATATTTTAACAAAAATCCTCCCTGAAGAGTATAAAAACACATTGCCTTCTATTGAAGAAATTAAAAACGAAATTGGAGATGTCAATTAGTGAAATAATAGAAGTAGAATGTAGATTCGACTGGGAACTGCGACATTTGAGATCTAACTCGCTCAACATTGTTTCCGCAAACAAACCTTACTTTTCACTTTAAAAATCATTAAATTAATTTGCTTTATCAAAAAATTTTTTAATACGAGGAAAAATTGCCCAAAAAAGTTTTTGTAATGGGTTCAACCGGTTCCATTGGAGAAAATACGCTAAACGTTGTGCGAGAGCTAAAGGATGAGTTCTTCCTCGTCGGATTAAGTGCTAACAAGAATATCGAATTGTTAGAAGAGCAAATAAACGAGTTCGATGTTCCCCTTGCCGTAGTAGCGGATTCCAAAAAAGCAAAAGAACTTAAAGAGATATTAAAAGGCAAAGCAAACTGTGAAATTCTTTCCGGGAAAGACGGTTTACTTGAAGCCGCACGTGAAAGCAATTACGATATTCTCGTAACCGCCGTCGTGGGCTTTGCGGGACTTGCACCTACGCTTGAGGCAATTAAACGTAAAAAAAGAATTGCCCTTGCTAACAAAGAAACACTCGTAGTAGCAGGCTCAATCGTAAATGCGTTAGCGGAAGAATACGGCTCGGAAATTATTCCCGTCGATTCCGAACACAGCGCCATCTTCCAAAGTTTGGTGGGAGAAGAAAAAGAAGAAATTGAGAAAATTTTGCTCACCGCCTCGGGAGGTCCCTTCAGAACTTGGAACCCGGAAGATTTGCGCACCGCTACAGTAGAAGAAGCACTGGCTCACCCTAATTGGAATATGGGAAACAAAGTAACTATCGACTCGGCAACAATGATGAACAAGGGTCTTGAGGTAATCGAAGCACATTGGCTCTTCGGCCTTCCGAGCGAAAAAATCGAAGTGCTCGTGCACCCGCAGTCGATTATCCACTCAATGGTGGAATTCAAAGACGGCTCGATAAAAGCACAATTAAGCTTGCCCGATATGAAATTACCGATTCAATATGCAATGACTTACCCCCACAGACTGAAAAGCAATTTTGTGCAAACGCACTTCCCGAAAATTAAAGAATTAACTTTTTTCGAACCGGACTTTGAAAAATTCGAGTGCTTAAAACTCGCTTACGATGCAATAGAAACGGGAGGAACGGCTCCTTGCATCCTGAACGCCGCAAATGAAATTGCCGTAAAAAAGTTTTTAGAAGGGAAAATAAAATTGACCGAAATCCCCAAGATTATCACAAAAGCATTGGAGGGAGTTGAGATTTCACAAGATATGAATTTGGAAGAAATTTTTGACTGTGACAAAAGGACGAGAGATTTTGTCGAAGCATTTTTTAATTAGGAGATTTGTTTAATGGATTATATTATTTATTTTATTATCACCATCGGCGTACTGGTTTTCATTCACGAGTTCGGACACTTCGCCGCTGCAAAATTAAGCGGAATGCAAGTGGACGTTTTTTCCATAGGCTTTGGTAAACGACTTTTCGGTTGGAACAAAATAAACGGTTTTACACTCGGCGATTTAAGTAAAGACGTTGATTTGAAAGGGGAAACGGACTACCGTGTGGCTCTTTTGCCCCTCGGCGGCTACGTCAAAATTGCCGGAATGATTGACGAAAGTTTCGACACGGAATTTGTAAATAAAGAACCGCAGCCAAACGAGTTCCGGGCAAAACCGACCCACCAAAAACTCTTTGTAATTACCGCGGGCGTGCTAATGAATTTACTTCTGACAATCGTTATTTTCTGGGGTGCAAATTACTTCCGAGGAAGGCAGGTAATCCTCACAACCACTTTGGGAAATATCGATTCCACAAGCACTGCATTTGCTGCCGGCTTCAGAACCGGCGACAAGATTGAATTCGTTAATGGAAAGAAAATAGAAAACTGGGATGAACTAACCGAAGAGCTTTTCGTCGAAAGCATAGGACAAGGTGCATCGGTTAAAGTCCTTAGAGGAAATTCCGAACTTACAATAAAGGTACCCTCCGAAATACTTGCTTCAAAAAACCACAAACTAATGCTTCCCTACAACCACACGGTGCCTTACATCAGCGACGTATTGAAAGAATCCCCTGCGAAAGATGCGGGAATTAAATCCGGGGATTTGATTTTAAAAATTGACAATGAGCCGACTAACTTTGCTACTGACGTTGTAAAAATAATTCAGTCAAATAAGGAGAAGGACATTCCCGTTGTTTTACTACGGGGGAAAGACACAATCACTACAACGGTGAACCCCGGCGTGGAAGGTAAAATAGGTATTGCTATTGCCGATGCTTACAACGGTCCCGTTAAGTACGTCACCTACGGCTTTTTAGAATCGTTTGCAAAAAGCTTCAAAGACATTTATCGTTACACTGTATTAACTATGGTGATGTTTAAAGATGTAATTGTCGGCAAAGTTGCTTTTGGACAAGTCTTTGGCGGACCAATTAAAATCGCACAGTTTGCTGTAAGGTCAGCGGATTCCGGGTGGTCTTCGTTCCTCTTCTTTCTTGCAATGTTGAGCCTTAGCTTGGCAATTATTAATATTATTCCCTTCCCGGGACTTGACGGCGGGCATTTTGTTATCATTGCAATTGAAGGAATTATTCGTAAGGAATTACCCATTAAAGTAAAAATAGCAATCCAAAATACGGGGTTCGTTCTGCTTCTTCTATTAATGGCGTTTATTCTTTACAGCGACATTATTAACTTATGATTTGGAAACAATTTCTTTGGAAATAAATTAATTGCTGCCTTAAATAGCAACGTGACTATCCCGAATTAAATTAAACATTTCTCGGGACAAACGTCATGTAAAAACGTAAGCGAGAAAAATAAAATTTAAGACCGTAAAATAAAATGCGGAGGTGTTATGTCTGTCCTTTTCAAAAAGACAAAAATACTGGAAAAGAAAATTGAAGATTATCTCGACCTCATTTTAAAAGGCTCGTTTCTGTTCAGATTAGGAGTAAAATATTATATTGAAGGAGAAACGAAGGAGCTTTCCAAGCGGATTAAAGAGCTTAACGAATGTGAACACGACGGCGACAGACTGCGCAGAGAAATTGAAATTAGTCTTTACGAAGAAACTCTCATCCCTGAATCTCGCGGCGACGTACTGGGAATTTTAGAAGCCTGCGACAAAGTATTAAATATGATGGACGAGTTTCTAAATCAATTTGAAGTAGAGATGCCCTTCTTTCTGCCGGAAGTTAAGAAAAAATACATTGAGCTTACGGAAATTTCAATGCTAGCTGTTGACGAAATGGTAGCTGCGGTAAGAGCTTATTTCAGAGATATTGTTAACATCCGCGACCATATTGCCAAAGTTCAAATGTCCGAATCGGAATCGGATAAAGTTGCACGTAAAATTAAAAGAGTTGTTTTTAAAACGGACATTCCCCTAAGTCAAAAAATGCATATGCGCTATTTTGCTTTACACATCGAATTGATTGCCGACGAAGCCGAAGACGTTTGCGATAGGCTTTCCATTGCCGCAATCAAACGTTCGCTCTAAAAAGGGAAAAAGCTAAGATGATTTGGTTCTTCCTTCTAAGTGGTTTGTTCTTGGGTTGGTCGTTAGGAGCTAACAATGCGGCTAATATTTTCGGTCCCGCTGTAGGTACAAGAATGATTCGCTTTAAATTAGCAGCATTAATAGCATCCGTCTTTGTGATAATAGGCGCTGTAATAAGCGGTGCAGGTGCTTCACACACGTTGGGGGAATTGGGAGCTGTGAACGCAATTGCCGGTTCATTTACCGTTGCACTTGCCGCTGCCGCGACGGTAGCATGGATGACAAAATTCGGACTGCCCGTTTCAACAACGCAAGCGATAGTCGGCGCAATTATCGGTTGGAATCTATTTACCGGCTCAGCCACGGATTTTAACTCCCTCACCAAAATTGTTTCCACTTGGGTAATTTGTCCGATACTCACCGCATCTTTTTCTTACATTATGTACAAGATTGCTAAAACCTGGCTTCCAAGAATAAACGCACACCTACTGCGTCAGGATGCATACACACGCATTGCGCTGATTCTAATTGGCGCATTCGGATCTTACAGCTTGGGCGCAAATAATATCGCTAACGTAATGGGAGTATTTGTCCCGGCTCACCCGTTCCAAAATCTGAATTTTGCCGATTTGTTTACTCTCTCCGGTACCCAAGTACTTTTTCTAATTGGAGGATTGGCAATAGCCACGGGAATTTACACTTATTCGAAAAGAGTAATGTTGACCGTCGGGAACGATATTTTTAAACTGAATCCCATTGCCGCTTTAATAGTTGTACTATCGGAATCCCTTGTGCTCTTTATCTTTGCTTCAAAAAGCTTGGAGCATTTTCTCTTAAGCAACGGGCTTCCTGCCATACCGCTTGTGCCGGTCTCCAGTTCGCAAGCTGTCGTGGGCGGAGTAATAGGAATAGCCCTTGCAAAAAAAGGACGGGGGATAAATTTCGGCATATTAGGGAAAATTGTTTCGGGCTGGGTTTCCACACCTCTTGCAGCTGCTGTTTTAAGTTTTATTTCCC
>WFQV01000523.1 GCA_015486905.1 Melioribacteraceae bacterium
GTACTCGAACGGATTCAATCTTCTTACGTCTTGCTTCTTACGTCTAGCGATTGACGAAGGATAGGACGCTGATTTTCATGATACGTTATGATTCCCGCAGATTGGACAATGGAACACGAATGATGCGGATTTATTCATTTAAGAATTAAGAATTTTTTGCTCGCTGCTATTTGCTATTCAATCACCCAACCTGTCGCGCCGGATCCCAACTTGTCGGGAGGAGGCAGACCATCCATTCATCCAACCATCCAACCATCCATTTATCCAATCATCCAATCAATTTACTCGTCACAAAGGCTCGTATCTTAAATCCCGATATTTTCTATCCGTGGTATTTTTTTTCTCTAAATTCTTTTCTTTTTTCTTTTAATTTTTCTGCAACATAAGGCGGAACAAATTCGCTTACGTCGGCATCGAATTGTGCAAGGTTTCTGATGATAGTTGAATTCAAGTAAGTGTATTTTTCGTGAGGCATTAGGAAAATGGTTTTGAAATCCTTGTTCAATTTACGGTTCATTAATGCCATCTGAAATTCATATTCAAAGTCGCTTATTGCACGCAACCCGCGGATTATTCCTACTGCGCCTAATTGGCGGGCGTGGTCAACTACCAATCCGCCAAAGGAATCGACAATCACGTTGGGGTATTCTTTAAGGGATTCCTTCAACATATCAACCCGTTCTTCCAATGTAAACATCTCGGTCTTGGCGGGGTTCTTTGCTACCGTTACAACTATCTCGTCAAATAATTCCATTGCACGTTTAATAACGTCGATGTGTCCGTATGTAACGGGGTCGAAAGTGCCCGGGTAAATTACTCTTCTCATTTCTCTACTCTTTTTGTTAGAAATAAAAAACGAATAACAACAAAAGTAATTTCGTTAAATTTAAGGAACAGGACAAATTTGTTGCTCTTTATTTCTTTTTAAGGTTTAAGATTTTTCAAACAAATAAATCAAGCTGTCCCCTATTTTCTTGAACGCTTTGCGGCCGAATGCTTCCACATCTTTTGCTTCGGTTTGAACTGAACGCTCCACTATTATTAGTCCCCCCTTCTTAAGGTAATTATTTTTAAGAAAATTTTGCACTGCAGTGTAAACATCGTATTTGTAAAACGGGGGGTCGGAGAGAATCAAATCGTACGATTCGTGATTTTTCATTTTGGAAAATTTAACTGCGTCGGTTTTAAATACTTTACACTTTTCTTTTAATTCCAAAGCATCAATATTTTTGTAAAGGTTCTTGTAGATGAGATAATTCTTTTCAACGAAATGAATTTTCTCGGCGCCGCGGCTGTAGGATTCAAATCCCAAGGAGCCGCTGCCTGCGTAAACGTCGCAGACGGAGATGCCTTCGAAGACTATTAAATTTTCCAACACGGCAAAGAGAGATTCGCGCACTCTGTCCGTTGTGGGTCTTATTAAATCCGATTTGGGAACTTTAAGATATCTTCCTTTCAATCTCCCGCCGGTAATTCGCATTAGTCCAACCTAAGTGCTATTCCGCAAGCTGATGCAAAGGAGTTGTATTTTTCGGTAAAGAAGGGAGAGCTTTTCAAATGTTCCGCCATATCAAGGGAGGCAAAGGGATTCAATTTTTTTAGCGTAATGTCCAATTTCTCTTTCAGTTGATTTAGGAGTGATCCCGAAATAAGTTCGCCGGCGATGAAGCCGTCCATGAAATCGTATTTGTTCAATCCGAAAGTTTCGGTTGCTTCCATTGTAGAGCTTAATCTTTCCGGTATTTCGGAGATAGAGTCAAACTCGATTGTTTTAACAAAGAGGGGGAAGAACTTTTTGGTGAAAATCAAAGAGAGTGATTTTTCACCGAGATACGCATTCAAGCTTGTTGTACCGTTAGTGGATTTTGAACCTTTTAAAACATTAATAGTTGCAAGATTAGCATGGTCAACGCGCTTGAGAATTAAGTTGTTCCTCAAAAAGAATTTGTTTAATGTAATGAGAATTTTTTCCCTAAGGGCAAAGGCACAAATTTCGTGTGAGTTTTTTTCGGCGTCTTCTTTTATTGTGAAATATTTCAAAATGAAATTTTCAGCCGAGGCGTAAGGGAACAATCTCTCAAATTCCCATTTTAAGTATTTGCTTTTGTCTTGTTGAGAAAGTCTTTTTTCCAAAGGTATTTGAAAGACCTTAAATTCTTTAGGCGGGAGTGTAATTGAAACGTTTGTGCTTTGAAATTTATTGCGTAAAAGAATTTCGTTAAAAGAGGCTTGGAGAATATCGATGATTTTACCTTCCCTATCTTCGAAGTTCAGAATCTCGGGAAAAAATTCCTCATCGATATTCTCCACAAAAAATTTGTCGCCTTTATTAATAATCTCGACGACTTGAATTTTAGTCTCGGTTAAATTAATGCCGACATTATTGAATGACAGCGACATAATTTAAATTATTCCCAAGAAGCGGTGTTCTTAAGAGCATCGTTGTACAAATCGCCTACTTTGCCGTATCCGTCAGGGTCTTTCAGCAAGTATCTGTTTCCCATTGAAATTGTTGTGTCGATACTTACAATTCTGCCCCAGCGGTTAATAACCGTATCAACCGACTGATTAGTGTCCACCTGCAATATGTAATATCGGTGTGATTTGGGTGCAAAATAAAGCGAATCGGGAGTGAACTCACCGCTTGTCAAAGCGACGAACGGATTCTTCGATTTCTTTGTAATGGTATCGATAGCCGTTTCCATTTTGATTACATTCGAATCTGTTTTAATGAACGTAATCAAGCTGTCCAAATTGCCGGTGTATTTACCGAACCTTTTCTGCCAGAGTATTTCCGCTTCTTTGATGTCGGTCATCCGAAGGCGGGATTCATTTTTGAAATGTCTCTCCTTTTTCATAATTGCATCCGGTTGAACAATTGCAACCTCGATTAAAAGATAAGTAAGAATTAAAATAATGATGTAGAGCGGTACGTGAATGTACCAGGGTTCTTTCTTTGTAAGCATTTTTCCTCCGCTATTTGAAACTCCTAACTTTTTAATTCAATAAAATATTTAAGTTTTTCGAACTTCTTTTTTCCTATTCCTTTTACTTTTAAAAGGTTCTCCTTAATCTTAAACAATCCGTGTTTATTTCTGTAATCAATAATTTTCCGAGCGGTCTTTTCGCCTATTCCGGGCAAGCTCGAAAGTTCATTAATGCCGGCTTGATTGATATTAATTTTAATCTTACCGGCTTTGGCTTTTTTCTGAAATATTCTATTTTTATCGTTCGTACTAAAATCTGAAACTTCTTGCTTAGATTCAACTTTTTTTTCTTTAAAACTGACCGAATCTATAAAAAAGTTTTCCTTTTTTTCAAAGGTCGCCAAAGATTTTTGTTCCGCCGGCGGATTGAAATCAAAAATGTATTTAAGGAACAGTCCGATTAAAAAAACAGAGAGCACAAAGGCTACCGTCTTCGCCTCGGTTTTGGTTAATCCTATTTTAACCGATATTTTCTCAAACCGATTTATTATTCTTCCTCCTTAAGAAGGAACTTTAATGTTCGGCATTGCTTGCAATTTTTTCAGTAAGTCCTTTTCTTCGGAATTCACTTTTTTAGGCACGTAGATATTAATCCGCACCAATTGATCTCCTGCGCCGTGGCTGTGCAAATGTTGAATTCCCTTA
Organism: Melioribacteraceae bacterium; assembly: GCA_015486905.1. Lineage (GTDB taxonomy): Bacteria > Bacteroidota > Ignavibacteria > Ignavibacteriales > Melioribacteraceae > WFQV01. Next base: position 3,633 of record WFQV01000523.1, read on the forward strand.
TCGCGCATTTTAAGAAATTTACCGGGTTGAGTTCCGGCTGCTATTTTTAACTTAGCTTTACTTTTTAACGTTGGGACTTCCACTTCAGCACCGAGTGTTACTTCGGGAAAGCTCAGGAACAAATCGTAGATGATATTGTCCCCGTCACGAAGGAAATATTCGTGAGGCAATTCGTGAAAGACAACAATCACGTCGCCGGATGCGCCGCCGTTCTTGCCTGCATTACCTTCGCCGCGGATGGTCATGTAGCTCCCTTCCGTTACTCCCGCCGGGACAGATATTTTAATTGTTGCATCGCCGTAAATCCTACCTTCGCCGGAACAGGCGGGGCATGGGTCGGCAATTATTCTCCCCGTACCGTTACAATTGGGGCATGGAGTAATATTTACGAACTGTCCAAATATTGAGCGGGAAACTTGCCTTACTTCACCCGAACCGCCGCAGACAGGGCAGGTTTTAAAAGAATTAGGATCTTTAGCTCCGGTACCGCCGCAAACGGAACATTTGTTGTACCTTTTAATTTTTATTTTTTTAGTTGTTCCCGTAGCAATTTCTTCAAGCGTGAGTTTCAAATCTATTTTCAAATCGGAACCGGGCGTTCCCATTGCCGCACTGCGTCTTCTGTGGGTTTGTCTCGACTGCCCGCCGCCGAAGAAATCGTCGAATATCGAGCCGCCACCGAAAGCACCGCCAAAAATATCCGAGAAGTGGCTGAAGATATCGTTAATGTCCGTAAACCCTTGAAAACCTTGACCGTGAAGCCCCTCGTGTCCGAAACGGTCATATTTGGCACGCTTGGAGTCGTCGCTTAGAACTTCGTAAGCCTCGGCAGCTTCTTTAAACTTCTCTTCGGCTTCCTTGTCGCCGGGATTTCTGTCCGGGTGGTATTGCATTGCCAATTTTCTGTAGGCTTTCCTAATTTCTTCTTTCGAAGCGTTTTTGGAAACGCCCAAAACTTCGTAGTAATCTCGCTTGGTCATCAGTCGTTCCCTTTATCATCATTTTCTTCGGACTTACTAACATCGGGTTCAGCCACTTCCTGGCTCACAATAACCTTTGCATGGCGGATTACTTTGTCTTTGTATTTGTAACCAGGTTCAACTTCTTCCAACACAGTGTGAGGTGGAACCCCTTGAGCCGGTTGTTGCATTAAAGCTTCGTGCAGGTTAAAATCGAACGGCTCACCTTTGGCTTTTATTTTTTCCACCCCTTGCTCTTCAAGTACTTTCGTAAATTTATTGAAAACCAATTTCAATCCTTCTTTAAGAGAGTCGCTGTTGTCCGATTCTTCGGCGTGTTTAAGCGAACGCTCCAAGTCGTCATAAACTTGCAATACGCTAACAATAAAAGGCTCAGCAGCGTATTTGATTAAATTCAGCTGGTCGTTTTCCGTTCTCCTTTTGTAATTTTCGAACTCGGCAACCTTTCTAATAAAAGAATCTTTTAATTCCTCTTTCTCTGCTTCCAACTCCTTAATTTTTTCTTTTAATTTTTGAATTTCTTTCTTCTCGGATTTTTTAGCAGTGTGTTTATTTTCCTTTTCACTTTTGTTGCCTTGTTCTTTTATTTCTTCTTTCATTTCTTCTTCGTTCTCTCTTTTTTTCATCTTCTCCTCTCCTGTTTATTTTGTCTTTTTCAATTCTTTGGATAATTGCTGAGCAATGTAAATAACGGCAGCAACCGCTTTGGGATAATGCATTCTTTTGGGACCGATAATTCCAACTGCACCTTGAGCATCACCGATTAAATATTTTTTGGCTACCAGGCTGTAGTCGGATAGTTTCTCATCGCCGGTTTCCTTGCCGATTTTTACCGTGATACCTTTCTCACCGCCGGAAAGTTTCTCGTCCATAATGTGAATTATTACGTCCCTATCTTCGATTAGTTCAATAATACTTTGAAAAGAATCGTGGCTTTCGAATTCAGGTTGCTTTAAAATGTTTTTTGCACCTGCAATCACGGATTTTTCAATGGATTTAAAATCGGTAAAAATCTTATCTGCCGAATCGATGAACAAACGAATAATCGGTTTCAAATCTTCTTTGTAATAATCTTTTATTCTTTCCTTGAAAGTATTTCTGATTTCTTTAAAAGTCAACCCCGCAAGCCTCTCGTTTAAAAGTCTCTGCACGGCTTCTAATCTTGATGATTTGACTTTGTGGTCAATCTCGAAAGTAATGGTTCTGATTAAACCCGATTTAATGGTAAGCACAACAAGAATTCTGTTCGAAGAGATACGAACAATTTGAATCTTTTGAAGAATGGAGTTTTCAAATTTCGGGTAAGTAATGCAAGCAAGCAAATCCGTAATTTCCGTTAAAATGCCGGAAGTCATTTTGAGTATTTCCTCAGTATCCCCGGAAATCTTCTCCAACTTAGAGTTAATGAATCGCTTCTCACGGTCACTCAGAACGGGCGGTTCCATTAAAGAGTCAACGTAAAAGCGATAGCCTTTATCGGTAGGGACGCGCCCGGCGGAAGTGTGCGGGTGACCTAAAAATCCGCTGTCTTCCAAATCCGCCATTATGTTCCTTATTGTAGCCGGAGAAAGCCCTATGTTGTAGCGCTTGGAAATGTTACGTGAACCCACCGGACTTGCAGTCAGAATGAATTGGTGAATCACGTACCGCAGTATTGCTTTTTCCCTATCGCTAAGTTGGTATTCTTGCATATCTTGTTTTTTAAAAAATTTGAATAATAAAGTTAGCTATTTTTTTCTATTTTTTCACTTGGTAATTGTGGTGCGGAGTGGGGGTAGGAGCGGTACAAGTTTAAATTTGGTGGCAAAAGATAAAAAATCAGAAAGAAGAAACTAGAAATTAGAAATGGTTAAATGTGAGGCGCTAGAGGTAAGACGCAAGACGTTAGTTCAATTATTAGCTGAAAGTTGAAAAATGGAAAGAGGAAAGTTGTTTTACACTGAACAATTTTTCCGATTTGAAGTCCAATACAGTTTGAATGGATAGTTGGATGGATGGATGGATGATTGGATGGATGGTTGGATATCAGACGAGGGTGATCAGAGAACATGAAATTATGAATGTTGAATTAAATGATCCGTGAAAATCCCGCATCAATCCGTGTCATCCGTGTTCTATCAAATCAGCGTCCTATCACTCGTTAATCGCCAGAGGCGAGAAGTAAGACATAAGAAGATTTAGCCTGTCCGATTACTCATCAATAGTAATTCATTCGGTTTTAGTTTAGAGGTTTAGAGTTTAGAAGTTTAGGTTACCCCGGATATATTCTCCGGTTTTTGAGAACTGATTACTTACTACTTAAGAC
>WFQV01000524.1 GCA_015486905.1 Melioribacteraceae bacterium
AGCTCAGTGTAGCACAGTTTGCTAATCCCGCATTTTGCGGGAGGGCAAACTGTGGAGTTTTATTTTTATTGAAATTTAGTTATTTTACCCTTTACGCAGATTGCAAGCAATCTACGCTACGAAAACCCTTTGTGTCCCCGCAGTTTAAATTGGGAAATTATCAGCTCAGTGTAGCACAGTTTGCTAAGCGAAGCGGGCAAACTGTGATAAAGAAAATAAAAATATTTTCTAATAAAAAAAATTTTTGAAAATGCTTAACACAGCACACTTTCACAAAAGAAACTTACCTCACATTTATATTCCCAAACACACTTATTTTATTACGTTTAGAGTAAAAGGTAGTCTCCCAATTAGTAAATTAAAAGAATTATTTCTATGGATGGAAGAACAAAAACCACCGATGAACAGAGTAGAAAAATACAAAATGGATTCAATTTTCTTTAGCAAATACGACGAATTATTAAACGATAATAAAAAGATAAATTATTTAAAAAATCCCAAATTAGCATCAGTAGTTGCGGGATTAATTCACAGTTACGACAAAAAAGAATACAATCTAATTGCATATTCAATAATGCCTAATCATGTCCATCTGGTAATTTCATTACTTGAAAATTCAAAATCCCTTGATAAAATAATGCAGAACATAAAAAGAATTTCCGCATTCAAAATAAACCGTATTTTGGGTAAAAGAGGTACTTTTTGGCAGTCCGAAAGTTACGACCATATTGTTAGGGATGAAGAAGAATTACAAAAGATAATTCAATACACTTTACTAAATCCGGTAAAAGCAGGATTAGTAGATAATTGGGAAGATTGGAAATTTAATTATTTAGCATATTAACAGCACTGTGTAAATTAATTATTTTGAAGTATTGTATTTTACCCTTTACGCAGATTGCAAGCAATCTACGCTACAATAAATGGGGTTACTAATCAATCTACACTACGAAAAATATTAAAGTTGGATTTTTGTGATTTTAAGGGAAAATACGTATTATTGTCGCTATAATACAGCAATTTTAGCAACTTTTGACGTACTCAATGTTAGATGAAGTAATATTTCAGCAAAAAAAAGAACGCGACAAGCTACTTACCAATAGTTACATTCAACGGGACCAAAAGCTTAATACTGATTCAGGCTTAATTAATGTGGTAGTTGGCCCGAGGCGTGCGGGTAAATCGTTTTTCTGTTTGCATTCGTTAAAAAATGAGCATTTCGGGTATGTGAATTTTGACGATGAGCGTTTAACCGGTATTCCGGATTACGACGAAATCTTAAATGCTATTGATAAAGTTTATTCAAATCCGCAAATTTTATTTTTTGACGAAATTCAAAATTTGCCGAAATGGGAGCTGTTTGTTAACAGGCTTCAAAGGAACGGAAGGAAAATAGTTCTAACAGGCAGTAATTCAAATCTGCTTTCCGGGGAGCTGTCCTCTTATTTAACCGGCAGGAATTATCCCGTCAATATTTTCCCTTTTTCTTTCGTGGAATTATTAAATGTTGCCGAAAACAAAAGCAAAACCGAACAAAAGAAAATTCTGTCAGACCTATTAAACACAGGCGGTTATCCTGAAATTGTTACCAAAGGAATTGTTGCAAATGAATATTTAAGTATGCTTTTTAGGGATACGATTTACAAAGATATTGTTTTAAGATATAAACCGAGAGACCCGGCAATGGTAGAAAAATTAGCGTTAACGCTGGTTTCAAACGCCGGTAACGAGATTTCAATCCGCGCGCTTTCCAAATTGGCGAACTACAACGAAAGGACGGTTTCAAGATATTTGGCTTATCTTTTAAACACAATGATTTTTTTTCAAATACCTCGTTTTTCGTACAAGCTAAAGGAACAATTGAAATCGAATAAAAAAACTTACGTTATTGACAATGGTTTTATTGAAAGTATCGGGCATAATGTTTCTTACAACAGAGGAGCGAAACTTGAAAATCTTGTGGCAATAGAATTGTACCGACGGGCTTTAAGCAAAAAAGTAAAAATATTTTACTGGAAGAAAAATTACGAAGTTGATTTTGTTCTTCAGAACGGCAACAAAGTTTACGAACTTATTCAAGTCTCTGCCGATGTTTCGAATCAAAAAACGGCAAACAGGGAAAAACGTGCTTTGTTCGAGGCTGCCAAAGAATTGAATTGCAATAATCTTACGATAATTACAGAAGATTATTCCGGCGTGGAAACCTTTGAATGGTTCGGAACGAAAAAAGACATTACCTTTGTTTCTATTATTGATTGGTTATTTAAGTAATTAAGGGAGATTTCGGTAATTCAAAATCTCCCTTTTGAATTTACAAATTACTTGTTTACTTGAAAAGTAACGTCGCCTTTCTCAAAATAATTTACTATTTGATTTGCCGCCGCTATTCCCGCATTAATATTTGCCTCGGCGGTTTGTGCGCCCATTTTCTTGGGAGTAAAATAAACACGTCCTGGAAATTTTTCTTTGAGCAATTCCGCATTGTCCGGCGCAATATCCGAAACATATTTGAAGTCGTCTCTTTCTTCCATTATTTTAATCAAAGAATCTTCATCCACAACTTCCTTGCGTGCTGTGTTCAGCAAAGTTGCATCTCTCGGCATTTTGTTTAGTAAGTCATAGTTAATTGAATTTTTAGTCTGCTCGTTTGCAGGAATGTGAAGGGAAATGTAACGGTTGTTAGCGTAAAGTTCTTCAACGGAATTGTAAACTTTAACGCCATCGGCTTCAATTTTTTCCGCGGGAATAAACGGGTCGAAAGCGGAAACGCTCATTCCGAAACCGTTTTTGGCAATTTTAGCAACAAGGCTGCCCACGTGACCGTAAGCTTGGATACCGAGCGTTTTGCCTTTTAATTCGGTGCCTGGCTTGCCGTTGTAAAATCCTCTTGCGGCGTAAACCATTAGTCCCAGTGCTAACTCGGCAACAGCGTTTGAGTTTTGACCCGGGGTGTTCATTACTACAATTCCTTTTTCCGTAGCGGTTGTCAAATCAATGTTGTCGTAGCCTGCGCCGGCACGGACAACAATTTTTAGCTCGCCTGCCGCTTCGATTACTTCACGGGTAATTTTATCGCTGCGTACTATTAAAGCATTAACATCTTTAACGGCATCGACCAACTCGGATTGTTCCGTGTACTTTTCGAGCAAAGCAAATTCGTAGCCTGCATTTTGAACAATCTCTTTTATTTTTTCAACCGCTTCTGAGGCGAAAGGTTTTTTCGTTGCAATTAGTATTTTCATTTTAATCTCTCCCTATTTTAACATTGGAACTTTAATACCGAACTTTTTTGCATTTGCAATTGCGTTCTCGTAACCGGCGTCTGCGTGTCTTGCAATGCCAAGTCCCGGGTCGTAAGTAAGAACCCGCTCCAATCTTTTTTCGGCTTCGGGTGTACCGTCTGCAACCACAACCATTCCGGCGTGGATTGATTTGCCAATTCCCACACCGCCGCCGTGGTGAACGGAGACCCAGCTTGCACCGCCGATTGTATTAAGAAGTGCGTTCAGTATCGGCCAGTCGGCAATTGCATCGCTGCCGTCTTTCATTCCTTCCGTTTCTCTGTTGGGCGAAGCAACGGAACCGCAGTCCAAGTGGTCTCTTCCGATTACAATGGGAGCCGAGACTTTCCCGGAGGCAACCAAGTTGTTAAATATTTTTCCCATCTTAGCTCTTGCACCGTAACCCAGCCAACAGATGCGGGAAGGCAAGCCTTGGAAGTGAACCTTTTCCTGTGCAAGTTTAATCCAACGAATCAGAGCTTCGTCCTCGGGAAAAGTTTCAATCACGGCTTTGTCCGTTTCGTAGATATCATTTGGATCGCCGGAAAGTGCCGCCCAGCGGAAAGGTCCTTTGCCTTCGGTGAAAAGGGGACGAATGTATTCCGGTACAAAGCCCGGAATGTCGAATGCATTTTCCACACCGTTGTCTTTTGCTTCGCCGCGGATGTTGTTTCCGTAATCGAAAGCAATGGCACCGCGTTTTTGGAGTTCCAACATCGTTTTAACATGAACCACAATGGTTTCCTTCGCACGCTTGATGTACTCGGCGGGGTTTTCTTCTCTTAATTTTAATGCTTCTTCGTAGGGCATCCCCATTGGTACGTAACCGTTTAACGTGTCGTGTGCGGAGGTTTGATCGGTTAGCACGTCGGGGACAATGCCTTTCTCCAATATTTTCGGGAGTATCTCGCCTGCATTTCCCACAAGTCCTACGGATAAAGCCTCTCCCTTTGCTTTTGCCTCGAGAACTTTTTGGAGCGCTTCGTCCAAATCTTCTGTCATGTAATCGAGGTAACCGGTGTCAATTCTTTTTTGAATTCTCTCTTTGTCCACTTCAATTCCGAGAAAAGCCGCGCCGTTCATTGTAGCGGCTAAAGGTTGAGCTCCCCCCATACCGCCTAAGCCGGCAGTGAGAAGGAATTTACCTTTAAGCGTTCCATCGAAATATTTTTTAGCGCATGCAGCAAAAGTTTCGTAAGTACCTTGTAGGATTCCTTGCGTACCGATGTAAATCCAACTGCCTGCGGTCATCTGACCGAACATCGTAAGACCCATAGCTTCGAGTCGGCGGAATTCGTCCCACGTTGCCCAGTCGGGCACAAGCATTGCATTGGAAATAATTACGCGTGGTGCATCCGTGTGGGTCTTGAATATCGCAACCGGTTTACCCGATTGAACTAAAAGCGTTTCGTCGCTTTCGAGATTTTTAAGGCTTTCGACTATTGCGTCGAATGCTTCCCAGTTTCGAGCTGCCTTGCCCGAGCCGCCGTAAACGATTAATTCGTCAGGTTTTTCGGCAACTTCCGGGTCGAGATTGTTCATCAGCATTCTGAGCGCCGCTTCTTGAATCCAGCCTTTGGTGTTAAGTTCCTTGCCCCGCGGGGCTCTAATAATTCTTTTCTGTCCCATTTTTTAGTCTTTAAAATGTTTGTTAAATAGTTGAGTATATTGTTTGTACATCGATTTTACCATCCAGCGCTTTATAAAATTGCTTTTCTTCATTTCCCGTTCGTAATATTTTATGTTCTCTTTAATTTGTAAAACGAGTTTTGTTTTTTCTTCTTTCGTTAGTTTTACAATTTCAGAATCGGATTTCAATTTTGAGATTATTGAAGAAAAGACATTTACTTCACGGAAGAATCGCTGGTCTCCTTCCATTTGTTTTATTACTTGATTGCAAAACGTAGTTAATATTTTCCTTTCGTTTTTGTCGAATTCGAAGTTGTAATTTTTGAATAATTTTTTGCTCATAGTTCCGTAGGTTTTAATGTTAATAATTCGGTTCTTAATTTTTCGTAACCGGGTTTGATTACATTGTAAATATAATCAAGTCTCTCATTGTAATGAATGAAAGCCGATTTCATTGCGTTGATGTTGAGTTTTTCAATGTCGTCCAAAGTCAAGTGCCACATTTTCGAGGCGGTAAGATATTCCTTGGTTAGAGTCGTATTGCTCATTAGTCTGTCGTCGGTGTTTAAGAAAACTCTGAATTTACCTTTAAACATCGGGTAGAAAGGATGGTTCTCCAATTTGTCAACCGCGCCGGTGTGAACATTGCTAAGGAGGCAAATTTCAAGCGGGAGGCGCTGGTCTAAAATGTACTGTGCCAAATCGCCGAGAGCGGTGATTTCCCTGTTTTCATTTAAAACCATGTCTTCGGTTAAACGAGTTGCGTGCCCGATTCGATGAGCACCGCACCATTGAATTGCCTGCCAAATGGATTCTTTCCCAAATGCTTCACCGGCATGAATGGTAATGTTAAAATTTTCTCTTTGAATGAATTGAAAAGCTTCAATGTGTTTTTTAGGCGGGTAGCCGCCTTCTTCGCCGGCGAGGTCGAAACCGACAACTCCACGAGTACGGTAATTTACAGCAAGCTCTGCAATTTCGAGGGAGTTGGTCATGTTTCTCAATGCACATAAAATAAGCCCGTAGCCCACTCCGAAATCTTTTTTGCCTCTTTCCAAACCTTTTAGAACGGATGTGATTACGTCGTCGTAATGTAATCCGTTTTCCAAATGCAAAACGGGAGCGAAGCGAGTTTCCACGTAGCAGACACCGTCTTTTTTCATGTCTTCCATCATTTCGTAAGCAATTCTTTCGAGAGCTTCCTTGGTTTGCATTACCGCTACCGTATGTTCAAAGCCCTGGAGATATTCAACAAGGTTACCTTTGTTAGCCCCCCGATGGAACCACTCGGCTAATTCTTTCGGGTCTTCGGTAGGAAGTTTTTTGTAACCTATTTCTTTGGCTAAATCGATTATTGTCGCGGGACGGAGCCCACCGTCCAAATGGTCGTGTAAGAGCACTTTCGGTGCCCTTCGGATTATTTCCTCAGTGTTCATAATAACCTCAATTTTATTTGCCAAAATATTCTTTTTATTTTCGAAAATCAACCGTCGGTATTGATTACTTTAATTTAAATTGATTATTTTTGTTAGATAGATTAAATTTATTTTTTTAAGATAATTTAGAAGGAGATTATATGAAACGGCAATTTAGTTATTTGTTAATATTTGCTATGGCATTGGGCTTTTTGGCTTTTCAATGTCAGTCCACAGAAATGACAAGTGCCAAGTTGTACATCCAACAGAAAAACTTAGCCAAAGCAAAAGCATCCTTGCTTAAAGAAGTAAAGAAAAACCCAAAGAGCGACGAAGGTTATTATTTGCTGGGTTACGTATATGGCGAAGAAGGTAATTACCCCAAAATGGTTGAAAGTTACAAGAAGTCCTTAGCAATCAGCAAAAAGTTCGAACAAAAAATTGACGGTTCGCGTAAATACTATTGGGCTAAAAACTTTAACAACGGGGTAATATTTTTCAACAAAGCAACCAAGAGTGGGGACAAACAAGAGTCCAAAAAGATATTTGAAAAAGCCATAAGTTCTTTTCAGAACGCTTCAATATGTCAACCGGATAGTCCCTCGACATATCAGGATTTGGCATTTGCTTATCTGAATATCGGTGAAACCGATAAAGCAATTGAACCCCTTTTGAAATTGAAAGAGCTTAAAAATTCCGCCGATGTTTATGTAAGGTTGGGACAGCTTTACTTTAACAAAGGCGTTGACGAGATGAACAAATTCTACAAATCGAAAGACAAAGCCGACAGCCTTTCAGCGATGCAAAGTTATAACAAAGCAATTACCTATTTGGAAGAAGGGAGGAAGAAATATCCTTCCAACAGCGACATTCTTTTGCTTCTTTCCAACGCTTACATTAAGGCTAACAAAATTAGTGTTGCCATGAGCGCCTTCAAAGCCGGTGTTGAGCAAGATCCGAACAACAAATTTTACAGATACAACTATGGTGTGCTCCTTTTAGGTGCCGACAAATATGCCGAAGCTGCCGAGCAGTTTAAAAAAGCATTGGAGATAGACCCGAACTACCAAAACGCTATCTACAACCTTGCCGTTACTTACGTAAAGTGGGGAGCTTCAATGAACGAAGAAGCATTGGCTAAAGGAGAGGAAAGCGATGCATATAAAGAAAAATACAAAGCGGCTTATCCTTATTTGGAGAAATATCTGAAATTTAAACCGAACGAAGCATCCGTTTGGGAGCTATTGGGTAAGGTTTACGCTAACCTCGGTATGAAAGATAAATCGATGAACGCTTTTAACAAAGCTGATTCGCTAAGGAAATAATTATTTCAACAGTTTTTTTTAAGCCCATAGAATTATTTCTATGGGCTTTCTTTATTCAGGAGGAACGATGGACGGGAAAGACAAACCACAAGGACAGCAGCAAATAAACATCGAATTAAACGAAAAGGAAGCCGAGGGAATTTATTCGAACTTAGCTATCATTACACACAGCCCGGCTGAATTTATTATCGACTTTACACGTGTTGTACCGGGCGTACCTAAGGCAAAAGTTCACGCACGCATTATTACCACTCCCCAACACGCTAAAATGTTCTTAAATGCCTTGCGGGATAACATCGAAAAATACGAAGCGAGATTCGGTGAAATAAGATTGGAGCAACAGCCTCAAAATTTTGGTTACACGAATTTTGATAAAGAAGATAAAATAAATTAAATTTTATTTTAGATATTCTAAATTATTGTTTGGAAGTTTGATACAGGCTAAAATTAAAATATTGTTCATATTTTATTTACTTACGTCCCTTAGCCTATGCGGGCAAAGTCTGTTCCTTGCAAAATACACAACTGATAACGGACTCCCTCAAAGTTCTGTCTATTCTATTTTACAAGATAAACAAGGTTACCTTTGGATTGGTACGGAAGGTGGGGTAGCTAAATATGACGGTGGTAAGTTCCAAATCTTTATGAAAGAGGACGGGCTGGTTGCTCTTCACGTTAACGACATTTTCCAAGATAGCAAAGGTAATATTTGGATCGCCACTATTGCAGGGCTTAGCCGTTACGACGGTAAAAAATTCACTAACTTTAAAAAAGCAAACGGATTACCGGACGATTTTATTTATACCGTAAACGAGGACAGCTCGGGTGCAATTTGGTTGGGTAGTTATGAGAAGGGAGCAATACGTTATTTCAATAATAAGTTTGTTTCATTTAATAAATCCAACGGCTTCCCCAGTAATAGGGTATTGGACATTTATAAGGATAACAATGGGAACCTCTGGTTCGTTACCGGAGGTGAGGGAATTATTGCACGTACAAAGGCAGGCTTTAAACAGTACACAATGAAAGACGGTTTGCTCTGCGACTCTACATATTCATTATTTGTCGATTATAACGGAAGGGTGGTAGTTGGTACTTCCTACGGACTCTCGTTTTTTGACGGGAAAAGATTTAAAAATTATAGTACAAAAACAGGTTTTCTTAATTTTCCCATTAAGTCTATTTTGGAGGATAAATATTATAACATCTGGGTTTGTTATGAGGGCGGTGGCATTGGGGAGTTCGACGGTAAAAATGTAACTAATTATTCTGATAAAAACGGTTTACCGAGTAATTTTGTCTCAACCGGTTTGGAAGATAAGCGGGGCGATCTATGGTTCGGAACCCAAAACGGTTTATTTAAGATTAATGCCGAACGTGTTAAAACAGTCACTAAAAAAGATGGACTTTCTGATAATGTTATCTATGCAATAAATCAGGATCCCAAAGGGAGGTACTGGTTTGCTCCTTTCGGCTTTGGTATTAATATTCTTGAAAAGGGGAAGTTTAAAGTATTAAACACATCGGACGGTTTAGCTAATAATAGCATTTCTTCAATATTATTCGATGGCAGCACTGTTTGGCTTGGCACTTTGAACGGTGTTAGTAAATATGACGGAATGAAATTTAAAAATTATCACAAAGATGATGGGCTTACCGGTAATACGATATTTTCAATTATTAAGGATTCACGCGGTAATATTTGGTTTGGTGGTGAAGGGGGTGCCACAGAATATGACGGTAAAAAATTTATTAGATATACCCCGGAGGACGGACTTGCACCACAATGGATATATACAATTTACATGGATTCAAGAGGGAATTTATGGTTCGGCTCGGACGTAGGGGGGGTATCATTTTACGATGGAAAAAAATTCATTACTTACAACAAAGATAACGGTTTCCCTTCAGGCGGAGTCTTCTCAATAATTGAGGATAGATTTGGAAATTATTGGTTTGGCTTAGAAGGGAACGGACTTGTAAAATTTGATGGTGAAAATTTTAAACATTACACAACCAAAAACGGACTTTCCCATTCCACTTGTTACTCAATCCTTGAAGCAGGGAAATACCTCTTCGTTGGTACCGGCAAAGGTATCGACAGAATTGATTACACTCAGTGGGACAAAAAAGGTCCCGACGCTGTTAGAGTTATTACTAAAGATGATGGTTTACCTAACAACGAAATAACTCAGGGAAGTGCATTTGAAGATTCCAAAGGGAACATCTGGTTTGGTACACAAGGAGGTGTTGTAACTTTTAATCCTATAAACAAGCCGAAAAAATTCCCCCCGCCGGTTTATTTAACCGACTTAAAAATTAATAAAAAAGAGGTGAATATTGATTCTATCGGATATGAATTCAGCCTCAATCCCGACCAGTACAATTTGGATTTTTCTTTTACTTCGATAAGTTTTAATGCTCACAATAAATTGATTTACAAATACAAAATTATCGGCTTAAAAGATTCGACTTGGATGGAAACACATGTCGGGCATATTTCTTATCCTTATCTGCCGCCTAATAGTTATAAATTGATAATCAAAGCGAGGAATGCCGACGGAGTGTGGAGCCAAAAACCATTAGTGCTAAAATTTGTTATCGCTCCTCCTTTTTACACTACTTGGTGGTTTTACATGCTCGTATTTATTGTTGTAATTGTTAGTACTTATTTGTTATACATTTACAAAACCGAACAGGTTAAAAAGCGTAATATTGAACTGGCAAATATGGTAAGAATGCGGACAAAGGAATTGGAAGATGAAAAGAACAAATCCGACGAACTTTTACAGAACATCCTTCCCGTTTCTGCCGTTGAGGAACTTAAAGAGAGAGGGGAAGTTGAACCGCGAGAATATAAAAATGTAACAATATTATTTACCGATTTTAAAGGCTTTACTTGGACAGCCTCGGTTTTGCCTGCCGACAAACTTGTTAACGAACTAAATGATATTTTTGCGGCGTTTGATAAGATAGTTTCAAAATTCGGACTTGAAAAAATGAAGACTATCGGTGATTCTTACATGGCGGCTTGCGGTTTGCCGGTTGAACATGAACATCACGCCGTCTTGGCTGTTGAAGCTGCTATCACTATGCAGAATTACATTCAAGAACGGAATAAAAATTCCGCAATTAAATGGGAAATGAGAGTCGGTCTCCATTCCGGTCAGGTAGTTGCCGGTGTGGTGGGATTAAAGAAATTTACTTACGATATTTGGGGCGATACCGTCAATATTGCAAGCAGAATGGAGAGTTCCGGTGAGCCCGGGAAAATAAACGTTTCTGCCTTTACTTATATGTTAGTACGCGATTATTACGAATGTGAATACCGTGGTAAAGTGGAAGCCAAGGGGAAAGGTAAAATTGATATGTATTTTGTTTACAGACGTAAACCTGAAAAAGAAGAAGAAATCGAAGCAATAATAAACCAACCCGAAGTGCTTATTTGATTAGGGGCCGATTTTATTGGTGTGACAAAGATAACAAGCTGAGATAGAGCACTTGACAAGTCAATGATTAATATTATATTGCAACCAGAATTAACAAATAATTTCATAAGGAGTTATAAGATGAAAAAGATATTTACCGGAATTTTGATTTTAGCCGCTTTTCTGTTTTTTTCCGATACCTTCGCTCAGCACAAAATAGATTTTGTTTTTAAAGTGCGTTACAAAAAAACTTTAAGTTATGGCTATATTTGGATGACCACTACGGTGGACTCAGGAAGTTTTAACGAGGGGCAAGGTTACATTGTGCCTCCTTACACCATGCCGAGTGAGGCAGCTATTTTACAACCCGCCTACGATGCAATTGTCGGTTCGGTTTTTAAAATTGACGGCGGAGCATTAAACGATGATCTTTTTATCGATATTATTCTCGATAGCTTGGACCTAAATACAGGGGAATATTTCCAAGTATTTGGTGATACACTTTTCATTGATTTGAAAATCGATGTTTATGTAAACGGGCAATTATACCCGGGGCATTATTTTATGAATTCAGGCAAGTACATTTCCTACGCGATTCCTAAGACCACTGCATTTATGAATTTTATTAATGGAATAGGAATGCTTGCTACCGATTTAGGCTTTGCTTATATTGGGCCTCAAGGCTGGATTCCCCAAGGAATTATTACGGAAAACACAGCCGATACTATTAAGTTTAAGGCAGTGCATCTGTCAAAGTTTGGCGGTGGCAGGGGACATATTACAACAAGCACAGAAGGAGCAGGACTCGAAAACCTCCACGGAATCCCAAACAAATATGCTCTCGAACAAAACTATCCTAATCCTTTTAATCCGACTACGGTAATTAAGTACTCGATTCCGAAAGCAAGTAATGTAGAGCTTAAAGTTTATAACGTTCTTGGTTCCCAAGTTGCCACTCTTGTTTCTCAGCACCAAAACGCTGGTAACTATAAAGTTACATTTAATGCTACCAACCTTAGTTCAGGCATCTATTTCTATTCGCTTAAAGCAAACAATACTCTAATTACAAAGAAAATGATGCTTGTTAAATAATGTAAAAAATTTGTAATTTAAACCGCAGTTTTACTGCGGTTTTTTATTTTAATCAATTATTTGGGGTTAAATATGAAAATAACAAAATCAATTACACTAATCGTACTTTTTATAGTCTCTTTATTTCTAAGCGGTTGTGTAAATTTACCCGACAATATTGCACCGCCACGTTACGATGTAACATTGAATTTCCCGCTGAGGGATACAACATACACAATCGACGATGCAATAGGCGACGACAGCACAATAACGGTTTCGAAAAATCCCAATACTTTGGGAATGCTTTCTTTTTCACAAACTAAAAACATTTCCACATTTAAAGTTGAAGACAATTTAACAATTAACGGATTTTCCACACATTTCTCAAAAGTTATCGGCTCTGTTAAAATAAATAATGTTACGCCCCTTAGCTTAGGAATAAGAGTGGAAGATTGGACATCTAATGTTCACAGCGGCTCTTCTATGATTTTCCCCGAGAACGTAGGCGACCTTAATATTCCATTTAAAAAAATCCAACAATTCGAATCTGTTTCGCTTGATGCCGGTAGTCTTAAAGTTAAAATTCTTAACAGATTACCCGTGGAAATTAAATTGGAAGGCATTACAATTAAAAATGCGGTTTCAGGTACTATTGTTGTAAACAAACCTGCAACCGAGGTAATCGACTTGCAACCGCTCGACAGTGCCGAAACCACTTTTGATTTGGGGGGCAAGACTATTGAGGATAGCCTAATGTATATCGGAAGGATTTATACCCCCGGAAGCCACGGGCAAGAGGTTACAATACCAGCCGATGCCGGCACTCAAATAACTGCTTATTTTAGCAATTTGGAAATTTCACAAGTTAAAGCGGTGTTACCCCAGCAAGACCCCTTTACCAGAGAGGGTACCGTATCGTTCGATGATTCGACTTATCTTAAGAAAGCTGTCTTTGATGAAGGAAGTTTTAAAATAACTTTTAACAACCATTTAGACCTCGATATTAAACTTGATTTGAGTATTAAAAATCTTAAGAAAGCGGATGGAAGCATTTTTACAGAGTCGGTTACACTTGGGAGAAATGAAAATAATAAAGTTATTTCCGTACCTTCAATTAGCGGTTGGGCAATAGAAAGCCAAGATACGAATACCCCTACCAATCAACTTTCTTATTCAGCTACTGTTACCGCTCTTGCTTCGAACGAACCGAGAGTCCTTTCAAAAGACGATAGTATTAGTGTCCAAATTGATTTTAATAAAATAACTTTGCGCTCGGTGGAAGGAAAACTTAAGCCTACGAATTTTAATATTACCGAATCAAAATTTGATTTGGATATGGGAGACGTAAAGAATAAGCTCTCGTTTCAAAACATTAATTTTAATGATCCGATAATCAAACTGATATTATCCTCTTCGGCTAAAATGGATTTCGAATTAAATTCTCAGCTGAGTGCTACTAACGGAACGCAGACAAAATCCATGAATCTTAAGAACGTAATAATTTCCTCACCGGGTAAAAACGTAATCGATTTGCGCGATTACGGATTAAAAAATTTCTTAAACGGTTTTTCCAAATCGCTGCCAGACCATTTTGTCTTTTCCGGTAATGCAATTGTTAATCCTAAATATCAAATTGGTAAGGTTACTAAAGACGACTCGATCTCCGGAGATGTTTATATTGAAATTCCTTTGGATATTGGAATTGCAGGCGGGGGTTTCAAAGATACCGTGAATGTAGAATTAGACAAAGATACATCGAACATTGCAATTAACTTCGTCGATCTGACTTTGGAAACTACGAATGCCATTCCGCTTAATCTTGTTTTCAGAGGTGAATTTCTCGATACACTTAACAATCCTTTATTCCCGCTGCCTCCGGAGGGAAGTTCTGCGGATAGCCTTGTTATTCCCGCACCGACGGTTAACACGGACGGTTATGTTGTTACACCTGGCGTGAATAAGCAGGTAATCAGAATTACCGGTTCCGAAGCCAAGCGTTTTATGAAGAACGGAAAAGTGGCAATGGAGTTCAAATTATTTACTCCTCCGCCGGATAGAAACACTCCTGTGAAATTTAGAAATACCGATTACATTTCGGTTAAAGCATACGCCACAGCCGGTTATAGGGTTAATAATTAAAAATTGGAGAAATAAAGATGAAGAAAATAAAATATTTGATTTTGATTGTGATATTTAATGTGAGTCTCTTTGCTCAAAGCGGCGGTTCTTCCGGATTATTTAACCCGCGGGCAACCGCCATGGGAAATACTTACACCGCTTCGGCAAGGGGAGTTTACACAATGGGCATTAACCCCGCTAATCTTGCAGTCCCGCTTGACAATACCGTTCAGTTCTCTACTCCACTTCTTAATTTGAATTTTTCTTTGGGGAATGATTTCTTTGATGCAAATGAATTTAATTATTTCTTTGCAGGCACAAAAGACCCTAACGGTGACGTGAAGGGGAAATTACTTACGGACGCCGATAAGAAAAGATTCCTTGCTTTGTTTGATAACGGCTCGGGAATTCGTGGCGGACTTTCAATCCTTTATTTTGCTCTTTCCGTTAATGCAGGCAAGGAGGTCGGCGCCTTCGGGTTTAGTGTTGAAGACAAATTCGGAATGCAAGTAACTTTGCCGAAGGAATTATTCGATTTTGCTTTGTTCGGAAATGAAATTGGTAAAACTTTTAACTTGGACGACTTGGCTTCCAAAGAATCTTATTTGAGATATTACACATTCAGTTATGCGAGGGATTTAACGGATTTGCTTCCCGAAGGCATTTTTCAAAGGTTTAGTGTCGGTCTATCCGTTAAAATGGTTAAAGGATACGCTTATGCTAAAGCAACAAGTTCGGGTGCTACAATTACAACCCTGGCAGACCATTCCGTACAATTAAATAATCAATCCGAAATGGATATTGCCGTCTCACCCGATTTCGGAATTGTTTGGGACTTTGAAAAAGATAGTACCAAGGCACGGAATTTCGGACCCTTCCCAACTCCGGCAGGCAACGGAGTAGGATTTGACATGGGCTTTTCCGCACAATTGAACGATGCCTGGTCCTTCGGCATCGCTCTTACGGACGTTGGTAAAGTAAACTGGGAAAATGAAATTGTTACATATTCATCCTCAGATAGCTACACTGTTACCAAAGCAGATACTACGGTTTTGGATTCCTTAAAAAACAGATTTATTAAAGGAAAAGGTAGATACGGAAGTCCATTTACCTCACCGTTACCAACTGCCGTGAGATTAGGTGCGGCTTTCAGATTGGACAAATTTCTTGATGGAGATTTCCCGGGTAGAATGTTAATCGTAGCCGGACTCAATGAAGGTTTTAATGATGAGCCTGGCAATTCGAAAACTCCGAGATTCTCACTCGGATGCGAATGGAAACCGGCAGATTGGTTACCTATTCGGACGGGTGTTTCATTCGGCGGTTTGGAAGGTTTTAACTGGGGATTCGGTTTCGGTTTGGATGCCGGAGTCCTTTCGTTCGATTTTGCCGCTGCGAATTTAAACAGTGTAGTAGCACCAAACACGGCAAAGAAAATCGGGCTTTCGATAGGCTCTCGCTGGAGATTTTAATTATCGCCTTACGCGTATTAAATTAATAACCGCACCGGCAAAGAAAATAATATTTGCAGACCAGGCGGTAAGAACGGGGCTAAGAGCCCCGTTCTTGCCAAATGCCTGGCTTACTTTCATAAACACAAGATAAAGGAAAGTAATTAAAAGGCTGTAACCGATTTGAAGAGCAAACCCGCCCGAGCGTTTATTTGCAGAAATAGGCACCCCGAAAAGGACAACAATTAAACTTGCAAAAGCAAAAGCAAATCTCGAATGGTATTCTATTTCAATTCTTGTGGGGTCGTTACCGGTGTCCAATCTGTCCTGAGCATATTCCCTTAATTCCTTAAGGTTCAATTCCTCCGGTTTCCTCTGCTTTTTAATAACTTCCGCAGGGGTGAAGTTCAAATTTTTTAAGGTTAATTTGTCGAATGTATTGAATTGAGCAACGGAGTCATGAAAAGTTCTTTCCGTTCCACGCATTAAAATCCACGCATGCTGTGAGCTATCGTACTTCATCCGTTGTGCATCTATCCTTTTTACCATTTTTGTAATATCTTTCGGACTGAACTCCTGAATGCTTACCATACTTGCTTCTTCGGTGTGCAAATTAAAATAAGAAATCGTTACTATTCTGTAAGGAGAATCCTGGAAATAAATATCGCTTCCCTCGTGAACAACGCCTCTGCCTAAATAAGTTCTTTCCAAATAGACCTTGTGTTTATTGGCTTTGGGGACAACGTATCCTCCGAAGTAAATGGCAAAAAGGCTGATTAAAAAAGCCGTAACAACAAAGGGGAGTAAATAACGGTAAATGGAGATGCCGCTTGATTTTATTGCTGTGATTTCATTTAAAGTCGTTAATTTGGATGTAACGAAAAGACCGGCTAAAAGTACCGATACTGGCAGCATTAATTTAATTATTTCCGGAATGAAGACAATGTAGTATTGTAATACGATGTGGTACGGTGCGTGGTTGTCAATGAAGTCGTCCAGATTTTCCATTAAATCAATTACCACAAAGAGCAAAGTAAATGCAATTAGAGCAAAAACAATTATTTTAAGAAATTGCTTTGTTAAATATTTGTCAATTATCTTCAGTCTCATATTTCCAATTTTTAGGAATAAGTTTTAAAATGAAGGAGAAATCAAGTGTAACCTTTTCCCTGGCGCTTTTAACCGTTAAATAAATACCGAGGATTCCCAGGAAAATATTTGCGCTCCATATTCCCCAGAAAGGAGAAAAAAGTCCTCTGTCAGCCAGTTTTTCTCCGCCAATTAAGAAAGCCCAGTAAATTAAGAAGAAAACGAGACTCAAGCCGGCAGCCACACCAAGTCCTCCACGCCTTGCCATCGTTCCCAAAGGCGCTCCTATTAAAATGAATACAATGCAAGCAACCGGGATTGCATATTTTTTGTAAATCTCCACCCAGTATCTGTTCATGTTTTTTTTGTTGAAATCGAGGCTGGAAATTCTTGAGTAAATAACCGATTTCATAGTGTTCAGTCTGTTTTGCGAAGCAATGGCAGCCGTTACGGTATCCTGACGCCAGCTTTTGGAATGCGAATAAAAGCCGTATTCCTTGGGGCTAAAATATTCCTTAATTGTTTTTTGGTAAGATTCCTCTAATGATTTTCTTATTTTTGAGAGGCTATCAACAATAACCAACATTGCCGGAGCCCCAAGCTCTCTGTCGCCGCGGGGTCCCCCGAAGGAACTTTGTTGGAAGGAAAAGTTGTCCGCTTCCATTGCTATTCTGTGCTTCTTAAATTTAATAATTCTGTAATTGCCTTTTTGATTCAAATCCGATTGGTGAATTTCCCCGTTGCGTAAATCCATTATTAATTTCTTTTGGTCTTTAGAGAAATAAATCCTGCCGTCTTTTGCCGAAACGATATTGAGTTTACTGCGGTCGGAGTAATCGTAAATGGTTACGTAATGCAGCTCGTTCGTCTTCGGGTCAATTTGCCTTGCTAAAATCGAGTAATCTTTTACCTCCTGAGAAAAAACACCGGGTACAAGTGATAGAGTAGGCTTTTTACGTGAAATATCCTGCAGCATTATCCGTGCCGCATGATTGGCATTTGGATAAACATGATTGTTGAACAGAACCAGTAAATAAGCAATTACGATGCTTGCAAGCATTGGGGCAATCATCATTCGGTAGAGACTCATTCCGGAAGATTTTAACACCGCTACCTCATTGTTTTGCGCCATGCTTCCGAAAGCCATCAGGGTTGCAATTAATACAGACATCGGTACTACGAGAACGACCATCCACGCGAGATTGTAGGAAATTAACTTTACTATTACCCATGTGCTTAATCCTTTCCCTATTAAACGGTCGGCAAATTTCATTAGAAACTGCAATAGAAATACGGCAATCAATGTGATTACGGAAAATACAAACGGCCAAGCATGATTTTTTAATATGTA
>WFQV01000525.1 GCA_015486905.1 Melioribacteraceae bacterium
CGGATTGTGTCCATTAATTCCGGACCTTGAATTCCTTTTTCGAAACCCGGAAAATTTTCCACTTCCGTTGTTATTGTTAGCTGTCCGCCGGGTTCCATCCCTTCAAATACAATCGGTTCCAAGTTGGCACGACCCGTGTAAATTGCCGCCGTTAATCCCGCCGGACCGCTACCTACTATCACTACCTTATGATGATTTTCTGCCATTTCTATCTCCTTTTATCATTAAATCGTTACTAAAAAAATCAAAACAAAATTGTTAGATTCATTAGAATAAAAATAGTTTCATTAATGTAAAAGGAAAAAATTTCTTTTCGGATATGGTGCGGTTAAAACAGCACAGGTTTAAAATGGGCGACAAAAAGTAAAAAACCAGAAAGAAGAAACAAGAAATAGTTAAACGTGAGACGTTAGAGGTAAGACGTAAGAAGTCTGAAAAAGAACAGTTCACGTTGAGGATTGGGCTCATCACGCATTACCCATTAATCGTTGCTAATTTATTTGTCATTTGCCCCGCCTTTGGCTGGGCTTCATTAATTGATGTAGAAAAGTTTGGAGTGGTAAAGTTATTTTCTGAAGGTTAGTAACTTATGACTTAAGACTTACTACTCGTCAATCGTAATTCATTCAGTCTTAGTTTAGGAGTTTAGTTCGCCTTCGGCGGTTTAGAAGTTTAGAAGCACTTAGAGAGAACAGAAAATTTTTAATTTCTAATTTCTAATTTTTAATTGAACAATCCGTGTCATCCGTGTTCTATCCAATATGCGTCCTATCACTCGTTAATCGCAAGACGCAAGAGGCAAGACGTAAGAAGATTGAGTCCATTCGAGTACTCGTAAATCGTAATTCGTTCGTTCTTCGTTTAGAGGTTTAGGGTTTAGAAGTTTAGGCTACACCGGATATATTCTCCCGTTGTTGATGGCTGATTACTTACGACTCGTTACTCGTCATTTGCCTTAGGCGTCATTCATTGTGGTAGAAAACATTCTGTGGGAATTAAATCGTTAATCGTAGTTCATTTGTTCTTAGTTCTTGGTTGAATAAAATTCGTGCATTCGTGGCTATTCCGGAGACTGGTAACTTATGACTTAAGACTCGTCACTTAAGACTTTGCATCAGTGTAATCCGTGTTCTATTAACACTAAAGGAAGGAGCTGTAGATAAACATACTTTTCTTCCAAATCGGTTTTTCTCCTTTGTGTTAATCTTTTTTAGATTGTAAATTAACTCTCTAGAATATGAAAATTTCTGAATATTAAGGAGTAAAAAAATGAAGATAGGAAAATACAATCTTTACCCTGTAGAAGCGGAATCTTTTTTGCTTGACG
This sequence comes from Melioribacteraceae bacterium, assembly GCA_015486905.1. GTDB lineage: Bacteria > Bacteroidota > Ignavibacteria > Ignavibacteriales > Melioribacteraceae > WFQV01. The sequence continues at coordinate 1,328 of WFQV01000525.1, forward strand.
GCGGAGCGATGTTTGGCGTTGTTCCCAAAGCCCTTTGGCAAAGGACAAACCCTGCCGACGAGAAAAACAGAATCAAAATGAAAGCACGCTGTTTGCTGCTTTCGGGCGGAGGTAAAAACATTTTAATTGACACAGGTGTCGGTAATTATTGGAACGAAAAATTTGCAAAGATTTACGAATTGGAAAAGGGCCTACCACTCGTAAGATCACTGAATAACTTAGGTTTAAACAAAGAAGATATTACGGATGTAATTCTTACCCACCTCCATTTCGACCACACCGGCGGTGCAACTGTTCCGGAAAGTGAAAAATGGCAGCCGGCTTTCCCGAATGCCAAATATTATTTACAGAAAAAACAATACGAGTGGGGCTTGAACCCTTCCGAGAAAGACGGGGCAAGCTATTTCCCCGAACGTTACGAACCTCTAATGCGAGAAGGAGTCTTGACGCTGAAAGAAGGCAATTTCCAACTTGACGACGAAATTGAAATTATTACAACGGAAGGGCACACTTTTTCACAGCAGACGGTTAAAATATCCGACGTGGCAAAAACACTTTTCTATTGTGCGGATTTAATTCCCACATCCTCTCACATTCCTTTGCCCTACATTATGAGCTATGACCTTTTCCCAATGAAAACATTACAGGAGAAAAAAGAAATTCTTCCTAAAGCAGTAGAAGAAAATTGGCTTCTGTTTTTTGAGCACGACCCCTACTGCATCGCCGCAAATGTAAAGAGAACCGAGAAGGGATTCTCCGCCGGTGAAAAATTCACGGAACTCCCCGGAGAATAATTTTACATTGTCCGAGCTTGAAAAAATACAGGCAACAAAAATCACAAATCAAAAAGTAAATGAATTGGCAAAATCCCTGGGGTTCGATATTGTCGGTTTTGCCAAAGCGGAAATTCTTAGCGATGATGTTAAACGATTAAAAAAATGGCTCGGAAACAATCTTCATGCCGGCATGACTTACATGGAAAGGAATTTGGAAAAACGCTTGGATGTTAAAAATATTTTACCCGAAGCACGCAGCGTCATTTCCCTCGGAATGAATTACTATCTGCCTGAAAAATTTGAAAACAAAAAAGGCACGGGAAAAGTATCGCGTTACGCTTGGGGTAAAGATTACCACCTAATTATTTGGGAGAAATCCGAAGAGTTAATTGAAAACCTTAAAGAAATAGACTCCGCGTTCGAGGCAAAGGCTTATGTTGACACTGGTCCCGTACTCGACCGTGCCTGGGCCGCTCGTGCCGGCTTGGGCTGGGTGGGGAAAAACTCTAATATCATCAATAGAAATTTCGGAAGCTGGTTCTTTATTGCCAACCTAATAACAAATTACGATTTTGAATATGCAGAAATTGTTCCGGATTTGTGCGGGACTTGCAGAGCGTGTGTTGATGCCTGCCCCACTCAGGCAATCACTCCCGAGCGCACGGTGGATTCCAACAAGTGCATTTCTTATTTGACAATTGAAAACAAGGGCGAAATAAACGATGAGTTTAAAGGTAAATTCAACGGATGGCTCTTCGGCTGCGATATTTGCCAGGACGTGTGCCCGTGGAATAAAAAATTTGCACAAACAACGCGAGTAAGAGAATTACAAAACGCCCCCAATAAAGAGTTAAATTTAATTGAAATCACAAAGCTCTCTAATTCGCAATTTAATAAAAAGTTTTACAATAGCCCCATTAAAAGGGCAAGAGCAAAAGGATTAAAAAGAAACGCGGAATTCCTGCTTAGAAGCGAGACAAAAGAAAACTCTTAATCCGTGAACATCCCGCATCAATCCGTGTCATCCGTGTTCTATCAAATCAGCGTACTATCAATCGTCAATCGCCAGACGCGAGAAGCAAGACGTAAGAAGTTTGCACTCGTTCGAGTATTCGTCAATCGTAATTCATTCAGTCTTAGTTTAGGAGTTTAGTTCGCCTTCGGCGGTTTAGAAGTTTAGAGATTCATAGGTACAAAAGGATGATTGGATGATTGGATATCAGATAACAGCAAATTTTTACTTTTTAATTTTGACTTTCTAATTTTTAATTATCCAATCAGCGGAAATCACAATTCATCATGAAAAATCTGCGTCCCATTCCCTCCGTGAACATCCCGCATAAATCCGTGTCATCCGTGTTCTATTGTCCAATCAGCGTCCTATCACTCGTTAATCGCTAGAGGCAAGAAGTAAGACGTAAGAAGTTTGATAGA
>WFQV01000526.1 GCA_015486905.1 Melioribacteraceae bacterium
CCCCTTGTCCCATTGAACCTCTAAACTTCTAAACCGCCGAAGGCGAACTAAACCTCTAAACGAAGAACAATCTAATTACGATTGACGAGTAGTAAGTCTTAAGTGACGAGTGTTAAGTAGTAAGTAATCAGCCATCAACAACGGGAGAATATATCCGGTGTAGCCTAAACTTCTAAACTCTAAACTTCTAAACGAAGACCGAATGAATTACTATTGACGAGTACTCGAACGGACTCAAACTTCTCACGTCTTGCCTCTCGCGTCTAGCGATTAACGAGTAATAAGTCTTAAGTATGGATAACGATCACTTTTGTCTGTTTTTGCTCCGAACAATTAATAATTAGTTTTTCATTATATTAAGATTAATTCTACAGCTCCAACCTGAAAGAATATTTCATAAACAAATCGGGGTAGCCGTACACAACCGTAGAAATGGTAAGTTTATTAAACACCGTGTACTCCTTACCGAAAGCAAAACCGCTGGGCAGAGGCATATCGAATAAATCTTTCAACGACTTTGCTTGGTCTTTATCTTCAACGCCTTCTACAATAGCGTCCCCGAACATTAACCCACCGCCAAGTCTGAAATGCGGATTGGAATAACCGGTCTCGTCCCCGAACAGTTGGAAGAGTAAACCGTCAAAGTCCAAATACAATAATCTTACCGGCATTAAAGCCCAATCCCAACCTTCCATTTGTGTAGGGAATTTAAAATCCATCCCGAATTTAATTCCCCCTGAAATCTTTTTGCCAATTTTGTATTTGTCAAATTGGTAAGAAAATTCATTAAAATATTTAATGAGATTTAACGCAAGCGTGTGATCACCCAACTTGAAATCCAAGCCGAAATTTAACGAAGAAGGCATATTGAGAAATACGGTATCGGTAAACACGTTGTGTGTTGGGACGGTTAAATTAGGCTTGGCAAGACTAAGAGAATCAATCAGAATATCCAGAGCTTCGTCCTTTGTGCCCATAAATCTTCCTACTAAAAACTTCGGCTGGTAACTTACACTGGCGGCGTTCGGATCAGTTAGAACGAACGAAGGAACGTAATCGACTACCAAAGACATATTCATAAACGGAATAGATTCTTGGGGTTCCAACAAAAGTCCGAATTTAACTCCCCAGCGTGAATCCGAATAGCTGCCGTCTGCTCTCCAATAAAGTGCATTTGTTTCTCCCTTTGTACGGTCTAAATTTTCGTCGTTAGGGTCGTTAAAATAATATTCGTTGTTGTCGTTCAGAACCATCATCCCGTTGGAGTAAAGATTAAAGTAACTCCTGTGAAAAACGGAATACTTGTTAAGCGTTAAACCTGCGTAAAAATTATCAGCCATCTTTTCCGCACCGAAATTAACCCCGAGTGAAAACGAAAGCATGCTCATTCTCATGCTGAGTTTTGTTTTTAAGTCGGAATTTAAAATGAAGTCTATTGCGGTCTCGTTGTTTCCCACAGTCTTGGTTGTGCGAAGAGCGGTTCTGATGTTTGCCATCGCCAAATCAAGTGAGAAGGCAAACGGCTGTGTGTAACCAAAGCCGAAATTGAACATTGAACTTATTGGCACGGAAGCCGCAAAAGAGCCGAAGCCTGCTTTCCGCAATGAAACGTCGAGGGAATTAACCTCGGTATAAGATTTGAACCCCGAATTATTAAAAATAAATGTTGTTGTGTCTTTGAGGAAATCGTCCGTAGAGCTTGCAATATCCGACGGCGAGAGCAAATCGTTCTGGGACAAACCGAGCGTTCCGGTAGAGATTCCCCATGCGGCATCGAACATAATTTGAGGATTCGAAAGTTTACCCAGCTCTGCCGGATTTCCGAAAACGGAATAAATACCGCTCTGTAAATTAGGGCTCACTACACCGCCGAATGTCCCCCCGTTGGGGCTAAAGCCCGTCGAGTTCATATTTAGCTGAAAATTTAAATTCAAATTTCCGCCCGACCAGTAGCTCATCTCCGGTGTGTCGGAAGATTGAGCCAAAGTTAACCGTGCGCCAAGAATTAAAAGAAAGACCGAAAGGAAATATTTCCTCAACATTTTAAACTCCTTAAAAATTAAAATTCTAATCCGAGACCAAATCTTTGACTGTTTGCAAGCTCTTCGAACATGTACGAGTAATTAATGAAAATTTTCACATTATCAAAAAGGCTCTTTAGATTCAAACCGAAACCAAGTGAATATTTTTCATCGCTGATGTCGTTAATAATATTTTGAACTCCCCCGCGCAGAACAACAATATCGAAAAAGACAGCTTCCATCCCCGCCTTCACTCTTTGGCTTGTACCTTTGTAAAGCGAGGGATTGTAATCCAGCACAAACAAAAGATTGTTACTGATGTGGTAAGCGGCGCCGAACTCCATTCCGAAAGGGATAAGTTCCGAGTACTTGCCCTTTGCTTCCTTTGCCTTGTTGTCAACTTTTGAATTCCAGAAAAGGGGAGAATAAATATCCGACAACTGCATTCCAACGCTAAGATTTTTACTGACGTCGTAGTAAAAACCCAAATCGAACCCGAAGCCCAAAGCGTTGCCTTTTACTTGATTGCTCATCCCTTCTGAAATTTCATCCTGTTCGAAAACCTTGTAATCATCCGCATTCAAAGCGTTGTTTCCGAAAGAGGCGAAGAGAAGTTTAAAATTCAATCCGACGGAAAATCCGAATATTCTTCGTGCGTAGGAAGTTCCAAGCGTCCATTCGCGCAGAGCTTTGTCGCCCGATGTAATGAGCGAAAAGCCTAACCCTTGGGAATTCGCTAATGGTATTGCCGCTGCCAAATAGTTGTAGCCGATTAAGCCCAATTGATTTGTGTAGTTAAATGCCGTCTCGTAATTTTTAATTTTTGTCAAGCCTGCGGGGTTCCACACAACGGAGTTAACATCATCCGCAAGTCCCACGTAAGCA
>WFQV01000527.1 GCA_015486905.1 Melioribacteraceae bacterium
CAACCTCAAAAAAAATAATAGTACAGCCATCCAACCATCCATTCATCCAACTTATCGCGCCGAATCCCATAGAATGCGGGGGAAGGCGGACCATCCAACCATCCATTCATCCAATCAACCAACTCGTCACTCAATTAGTTCAAAGTTTACTTACTTTGCCTACCAATAGTCGGTTGTGAAAGAAATCACATGAACAATTTTGTCAATTCTCTTTTCTTTCTGTTTTTCCAAGAGCCTTTGTGATAAGCGTAGCCTGCAATTAAAGGTAAAGCTACTGTGGCTTCCGAGTAAACCATCTGCTCAAATGTTTGTGCAACCTTACCCCAAGAGTTTGCTTCTTTAAGTGTTGAGGAAGAGAGGGCGCCGTCCCTAACATCAGCGACTGTAATTTGAATTGCGTACTTGTGCATCGGTGCTTCTTCGGTTAAGATATCTGCGGCTACAACGATGTCCTGTGTGAAATTTTTAGGGACGCCTCCGCCGACCATAAATATTCCGGTTTCCTCGCTTTCCAATTTTATTTTGGTTAGTTCCAGAAAATCTTTCCCGCTGTCGAAAGAAACGTGTTCTTCGGGATGAGATGTTTGGTGCATTATTATTCCGAACCCGGCGGAGCAATCGGAAAAGGCAGGGACAAAAATAGGAACGTTATTTTTGTACGCGGCGTAAATAACGGAATCCTCAACTTTAGGCCCGCCGTTGTCTTCCAAATATTTTCCGAAATGCCAAAGAAGTTCGCGGGAAGAATAAGCGCGTGGCTCAAAGGAATCGAAAATTTTTGCCGTTGTTTCATCGCAAATTCTAAGCTCGTCTTCGTCAATGAAAGTATCATAAATTCTGTCGATGTGCAAATCCCGCAGTTCGTTATCGTCAACGTTTGGCGAACCGATGTAATGTTTAAATCCCAATGCTTCGAAAAAGTCCTGATCAATCATTACTGCCCCGGTAGAAACAATCGCATCCACCATATTATTGGAGATTAAATCGTAAACGATTTTTTTAAGCCCTGCGCTAAAGAGACTGCCTGCAAGTGTTAAAATTACAGTTGTCTTATCGTCATTCAACATCATATCGTAAATTTTTGCCGCGCGGTTTAAGTCCCGTGCGGAGAACGCCATCCTCTCCATTGCTTCCACAATCGGAATCACATTGTGCTTTTTAATATCAAAGTGTTGAACAACTTCTTTCAAGTAATCTTTTTTTGAAGACATAGTACGCAGCCTTTCGATTATTGTTAAAAAATAAAACCCGTAAGCTAAAAAGCTCCGGGTATTCGGGAATGAATATTTTTAGCTAAAATTATTTTTTGACGCTTTTGAGATCTTCGCTTAATTTTTCAGCCAATTCTTTTTCGGTAATTCCTTCAAGCGTCAATTTGTTTTCTCTTACCGCCGTAAAAGGCTCGTCGCCTTCGCCCGTCATATATTTGTAGAGCGCAAAAGAAAGGCGATTCCTATCGTTCATTATCGGAATGTTTTCCTTGTAACGGTCAACTATTCCGTAAACTTGGCTCTCGATTGAATCAGCCGGAGCCTTTTGTACAGGTGATTCTGGTAATGTTGTCATCTTTTACCCTTAAAAATATTGTTATTTTAATTTTTAAAAATACTTAACTGACAACACAAATCAAACAAGTTGTTGTTATGCCCGTGTGCTTTTCTTCGGTTCTGAGTTTAGTACGTACAGGTTTAAAATCGGTGGCAAAAATAAAAAAGAAGAAACGAGAAATAAGAAATCCGGCTCCGCCTTAGCTTCGCTACGCCGCGGCAGGTCTGTCTTCGTTCCGCATCTTGCGGGAATACACCGATAGAGGTGGTTTTCGACAGACACAAGAAGCAAGACGTTAGTCCCATTGTTAGTTGAAAATGGAAAGTGGAGAATTAAATACTTCGATACATTCGGCATCGTTTTCTCTTTTTGTTAATTTTTTCTAAACATATTCGTCCCCCGACACTTGACTCCGTCAAGGTCGGGGTCGTTTGCGTGTTTGCATTTTCAATTAAACGAAACCTCAATTTTTTTCCTAAGTAGAAGTGCACGCGAACCCCGAAGGGGTTCAATGTCATTAGGGTAAAAAAAATAAATGTAAGAAGAACCCTGAAGGTGTTCA
>WFQV01000528.1 GCA_015486905.1 Melioribacteraceae bacterium
CCGAAATATTCCGTGAGGAATATGAAAAACATTTGCAAATAACAAAATATTTCGGTTCTTACAAAATCAGTATTCATTCCGGAAGTGACAAGTTCAAAGTTTACGCTGAAATTGGTAAGTTTCATGATGCTTTTACTCACGTTAAAACTGCCGGTACAAGTTACCTCGAAGCCCTTCGAGTAATAGCCAATGCCGAACCGACGCTTTTCAGGGAGATACTCGATTATTCTCGCTCCCTCTACGATGAAGAAAAGCGAACTTACCACGTTTCTGCGAATGCTAATAAAACGAAGCCTGCAAAGGAATACTCGGACGCGGAATTGCCAGCCCTCCTTAATGATGACAACGCAAGGCAAATATTACATGTAGCGTATGGGAGGATTTTAACTGACAAAAATGAATCGGGTGATTATTTATTCAAGGATATTCTGTTTGAGTGTTTGGCTGAGAATGAAGAATTATACTATAAATATTTGAAGAGACATTTTATTAAACATTTATCACCGTTCGAAAAAAATAACGTTAGGCAAGGTAACATAAATGAGGAATGAAATTTTAGGGAAAATATTTGATGTGGGAGCTGTCGCTGTGGTGAGATTGGATAATGACAAGAATGCAATTCAAGTTGCCGACGCACTGAAAGAAGGTGGCATCCCTATTGTAGAAATTACGGTGACTACCCCGAATGCGTTAAAGATTATTAAGGATTTGTCGGCAGAATTTGGGGACAGCCTCATTGTGGGCGTTGGCTCGGTGTTGAATGAACAAATGGCTGAGGAAGCAATTAATGCAGGAGCGAAATATTTAGTAAGTCCGGTAATGAAACCTGAGCTGATAAACATTGCACATGAAAACGGAATACCGGCGATGATAGGGGCTTTCACGCCAACTGAAATACAAACGGCATTCGAAAAAGATGCTGATATTGTAAAAGTATTTCCGGCGGATGTATTGGGGGTAAATTATTTCAAAAGTTTATTAGCCCCGATGCCCCATTTAAAGCTGATGCCTACAGGTGGTGTTAACCTTGATAATCCCGGCGAATGGCTTTCGGCAGGCGCTTGTGCCGTTGGAATAGGTTCCGCGTTGGTTAACAAAAATGCCGTTGCAGAAGGCAAATTTGAAATTATAAAGACCAGCGCGCAAAAAGTAATTGAAAGTATTAAAAAAGCTAGAACTATAGGAGCATAATATGGAATACTCTTTCGAAAGTTTAAGAGATAAGGTTTGTGTTTTGACCGGCGGGGGCGGTGTAATTGGCAGCGCTCTTGCGAAGGGTCTGGCATCCGTGGGAATTAAAACCGCAATTCTTGATATTGATGAAGAGGCGGCAAAGAAGGTGGCAAACGAAATTAAAAATGAGTTTAATACCGATTCCATTGGGGTTAAAGCCGATGTGCTGAATATCGAATCGGTTAAAGATGCAAAGTCGGCTGTAGAGGATGCTTTCGGAGAAATCGATTTTTTAATTAACGGTGCCGGAGGAAATTCTGCCAAAGCAACAACCGACGAAGAATTTATTACGCCCGAAACGGAGTTTGCAAAGACTTTCTTCGGATTAAACCTTGAAGGGTTTGATTGGGTGTTCAATCTGAACTTTAAAGGGATTGTAATTCCCACTATGGTTATTGCCGAAGAATTTATTAAAAAACGCCGCGGTGCAATCCTTAATATTTCTTCGATGAATTCATTCAGACCGCTGACGAAAATCCCTGCTTACTCGGCCGCCAAGGCATCTGTAAATAATTTTACCGAATGGCTCGCCGTACATTTTGCTAAAATGAACGTTAGAGTAAATGCAATAGCGCCGGGCTTTTTTATGACCAATCAAAATAGATTTTTGTTGGTAGATGAATCTACAAACGAACTTACGGAACGGGGGAAGAAAATTATTGAGAACACTCCCATGGGTAAATACGGCGAGCCGGAAGATTTGATTGGCGCAACATTGTTTTTGCTTTCCGATATGGCGGGGTTTGTTACGGGCATCGTCCTTCCGATTGACGGCGGTTTTAATATTTACAGCGGAGTTTAAAATCGGAATAACCGAAAGGAACAAATGAAAATCAATCTTGAGTTTGAAAGGTTTTTAAAATTAAATTTGAGGTAAACAAAAATGAGTTTGGAATTAAAA
>WFQV01000529.1 GCA_015486905.1 Melioribacteraceae bacterium
GAGTCGGCAAGTTCGTTTTCTCCTAATATTTTTGCTCCTTTCGCAAGCAGACTTTTCCAGCGTAAGGCTTTTACGGAAATTAAATCTTGCTGAATCGTTGCGGCTTTCGGTAAAGTAAGTCGTTTTGCCTTTTTCAGCAATTCCGTTACGCGAACAATTCTGTAAGGGTCGTAAAATCCCGGGATTTGATATTTCCAATTGGGTGGAACAATCTGGTTGTTGCTTGTAGCAATAAAGTTCTGCTTGGGATTAAACACGAAAGGAGTTTCTTCAAACGGAACGTAGCCCTTCCAATTATAATGGGGGTCTTCACTGGGTAATTCTTTAAAAGTATTTTCAAATTCGCGGATAGGAATAGGAGCGCCCAATTGGTAGCCGATATTATTGCGCTTATCGGAATAAGTCCAATTAACATCCAAAGCGCCGAAAGAAGTAACCGTTTCCCTAAAGTCTGAAAAATTACGAATATCTTTAAGTTTGAATCCGGCGGAAATAATTTGCGAGACGTCATAGTCCATTCCTGCCCATTTAAGTGTAAGAACGGAAGCAGAGTCTTTCTCAATCACATTACCGTGAGAGGTTTTCATTATATCCAAATAATAAGGTTTATCCCAACCCTTAACTAAAATCGAATCTTTTGTAATTTTTATTTTTTCATAGCCGTTCTGTGTGAGTACCGAAAGGGAGTCGTTGGGATTCAATTTTTCCCTGTAATAATCGTTCAAATCCACCGAAGCTACGGTAAAAGCATAAGCAGCGTTTCTATTGTGCCCCATTACGACGAAGGGAATAGAGGGGGCGGTAATTCCCACAACGTCTGTTCCCTCGTTGGAATGTAGCCCGACCAAGTACCAAAATCCCGGAATTGAATTGATTTGCAAATGCGGGTCGCTCTCATGAATAGGTCTGCCCGAAAGAGTTTTTTGCGGTGCCGCCACCCAAGAATTGGAGGCAAAGGACATATTGTAAGCCAACGAAACCTGAGCAAGCAGTCCGTTCTTTTCGTCGAAAGGAACGGTTGAAGGAGACCAATTTTTGTAACGATGCATTAAATTAAAAACATCCTTGCCCAATTTATTTAAGAGTTCCGTGTACTGTCTATCGTGGTCCATTAAATAATGAGCAAACCATGTTTGGTAAAGCATAATGGCAGCAATATGTTTCGGCTCCCATTTGGGCGGAGTCAATCCTAATATTACAAATTCCGGAGGCATGATTGTTTTTTGTTTAACCCATTCATTAATTCCGTCACAATAACTTTGAAGCAGTTCAAGTGAGCGGGGATCAAGATTTTTAATATCTTTGTAAGCCTTTCTTGCAAAACCTAATTTCCTCTGTAAGACGTCGAATTTCAAAGCTCTTGCGCCGAAAATTTCGGAGAGGGTTCCGGTTGCCACTCTTCGTATTAACTCCATTTGGAAAAGTCTTTCGGATGCATGAACCCAGCCCAAGGCAAAGTACATATCCTTGTCCGTACTTGCCCAAATTTGCGGTACTGCCATGCTGTCGTAATCAATTGTTACTTTCCTGCTTAACCCATTTACTTTGCGGCTTCCGTCGTAAGTTGCAACGGAGAAAGAAAGGATGAATCGTCCTGCGAACCAAACAAGTAAAATCAGCAGGACAATTATTCCGGCAATCCATTTTAATGCTTTTTTCATATGATTATTTCCCTACGAAGTTTTGTCACGATTTTTCCCGCTGGTAGCGGGACAAGTAAAAAAAATCGCGCCAAAACACTTTAGTTTTTTCTCTCGTCCTAACCCCGAGCTGAAACTCGGGGTTAATGAAATGTTACTCATGTAGAGCTTTGTTAAAATTATTTTGTACGCTTTGTTTTTCGGTAATCTGTAACAAGTCTCAACCTTAACCTCAACCTTTAAACAAAAAATAACAGAACAATCATCCATCCTGTCACGGCGTAGTCCCGATTTATCGGGACGAAGACGGACCTGTCACGGCGAAGTCAAGCGAAGCGCAGACGAAGACGGACCTGTCGCGACGAATCCCGACTTGTCGTGAGAAGGCGGATATCCAACCATCCAACCATCCAATCAATCTACTCCTCACGCATTCATCATTCATAATTAATATTATTCGCTTGGGTGTCTTAAACTTAGTCATGTATGTTTCATTTTAGTTAAAAGTTTATTTTCGGATTTTTTAAAATAGGAATTTAAGGTTGATTAGGAAAGCGACGGTAAAATTTTTACACTTCCATTTTAAAAGGAATTCAATAAATTTAAATATGAACATAAAAATTTTTCTGACATTTTTCTTTTTGACTTTGTTTGCTTTGTATTGTTCATCATATTCACAAAGCGCTCGCAGTAAATTTTCCGTCGGCGTGAACACAAGTTACACAACCACTTCAAAACTTTTCTTTAATCCCGAAGCTGAAGATTTGTTTCTTAAAAACGAATATTTCCCATTAAACGACATCTGGAGCGTTTCGTTCAATTTCCGTTACAGAATAAATAACAGTGTGATCGGTGAACTCAACATCGAACGAATCAGGAAAACCGCCATTGGTCAAAATATGGTGGCTGCTACTTCTTTAGGTACGAGAGCAGTAAAAGCCGAAGACGGCTACGAAATATTCCCGATAGAGCTGAACTTACTTTACGTTCTTCCATTCTCAACGGAAACAATACAGATTTATATGGGTGGCGGCGTGGGGACATACTTCGGCAAACAAATCAGGGCGTTCGGCAATGTGAAGACGGAAAGCCAGAATAAGAAATTCGCTTACGGCATTCAAGTCCTGACTGGAATTTCTTATTCGCTTTTTGATTTTCTTTCGGCAAGATTTGAAATGCGCTTCAGAGACCCGGAAATCAAATTAACTACAAAATACTTAAGTGAGACTGCCGTTTACAAAGGAAGAACTTACATATTGCCGAAAAACTCTTTCCACACAAAGGTTGACATAGACGGAGTAACCTTTACGTTCGGTCTTGCATTAAACTTTTAATTTTTAAATTAACCTTTACTTACCCAAACGCTTTTTCAGTTTAATAATATTCATTCAACATAAACAGCCGTTCCATAAACCAAAATTTCCGCAGCACTTTGCATTATGTAGCTTGTGGAGAAACGGCAATTAATAACCGCATTCGCACCGAGCGCTTGCGCTTCTTTAATCATCCTGTCCAACGCTTGCTCTCGGGACTCTGCCATTAGTTTTGTGTACTCTTCTATTTCACCGCCAAGCATATTTTTAATTAATGCTACAATGTCCTTAAAAATAAATCTTGCTCTGATTGTGTTCCCTTTAACCAATCCCAGGGTCTTTGTTATTTTTTTACCTTCAACGAAAGAAGCTGTTACAACGATCATCTCTGAATCTCCTTGTATTTATCTTTTTTGTAAACGAATATTTTTTCACGAAACAGTGAAACAAGTAAAATAATACCACCGAGAATTAGAGCAAAAATAGAATATTTAACTATGTCCGGTGTTTGAGTATCGGCAAGCAGTTCGTCTATTGCCTGTATTGCCGCATAGCTTAAAATCACAATGGAAGCAAGCGAAATTAAAATCCAAGCAATCCCCCGCTCGATGCGGTTGTAAACATTGAGCCAATAGCCGTCCCAAATTTCACCGGAAGGATTTTTTAATTCCATTTTATTTAACACCTCCTTAATGTGTTTTTGTTCTTCTAAATCATCTTTTAAGCCGGGATTGTTAGCTAAAATATTATTCAGTTCGGAAAGCTCGGTCGGAGTAATTTCTTCCGACAAATATTTCTCGACTAACTCTATGTAACGTTCTTGATTCATAAGTACTTCTTCATTTTTTCCGCTAATTTTTTTCTTGCGTAGTAAAGCCGGGACATTACCGTACCTTGAGGCAATTGCAAAACTTCCACTAATTGTTTGTAAGAATAATTTTCAAATTCTCTTAAGATTAAAATTTCCCTATCCTCCGGCTCCAGTTCAAAAAGAGCTTTGTGCAGTTTTTCCTTTAATTCTTTTTCTTCGGTAAATGTCTGCGGGTCGTTTTCCGAGACGGCTGTTTTACTTACAAAAATATTGTCCAAGGAAATATTTTTTCTGTTATCACGAATATAATTTAAGCATAAGTTCTTCAAAATAGTGTAGTACCAGGCGAAGAAATTCCTTTTCCGGTCGAACTTTTTGAAATGCTTGAAAGCCTTAATGAAAGCCCTTTGCGACATTTCCATTGCAACATCGTGGTTGCCTAAAATAGCAAGAGCGGCAAAATAGCCTTTTTTCATATTTGCTTTTACGTACACTTCAAATTCCTTTATTTCTCTTTCCGAAAGTTTCACTTGAATTATTTTTTCATTATTATTTACACTCAAAGATAAAATTTATTCGATAACTAACGAAAATATTTTAGCTAACATTCAGGAAATTCAAATGACAAAGTTTGGTTATCCCTTGCTTGCAAGAATCATTTACCGTCACGTCAATCTTATTTTAACGCCGGTATTATTAGCTTACGTAATAATCTCTTTCGGCGGAATATTTACCGACAGCAAATACTGGATACCTTTTATAGTTAACCTTTTACTACTAATTGTTTTTAACAGATTTTATTTCAGAATGTACAAATATTTCCCCTTCGAGATTGAAGCTGACGAAGAGAAAATAATTTGTACTAATTTTATGAACAGGCGTAAAAAAGTAGAAATAAAATTTTCCGACATTACAAAAATAGAAGGGGGCGTTTTCTCAGGCAGTGCAATTAAACCTATTTACATCTATGAAGCAAGCAATGGAAACGTAATTGGAATAAATCCTCACCTAACGGATTTCAGTAAATTCGTAACATTGCTCTTGACAAAAATTGACAGGCAACTTTACGAATCTCTTTTAACGCGAATGGAGAAACTCGGTGAGGCGGCATTGGAAATGAGGAACAAGAAGAAAAATAAAAAAGCCCGCAAATAGCGGGCTCGTTAAAAATTTTTCTTATTTCTTCTTTGGAGGATAAACTGCATCCTGACAAGTTTTTGATACTTTGAATTTAACAACTTTCTTTGCCGGAATTACAATTTCTTCTCCGGTAGCGGGATTGCGTCCCTTTCTTCTCTTACGTGATGCTACATGAAGTTTCCCTAAACCGGGAATTGTGAAGCCGCGTTTGGCTTCCTTGTAAGATAACGCCACTAATTCATCTAAGAAGCCGTTAGCTACTTTTTTAGTTGTACCTAACTTTTTAGATAGGTGGTCAACTATTTGACCTTTAGTCATCGGTGCTTTTGCCATAGGTTTACCCCTTGTTTTGTTAATAGATTTTCAGTAAGAACAATTAAAAAATAATTTTTTTTTCATTTAAATCAAATAGTTTTTTTTATTTTTTAAATTTTTTATTTCCACTTCGTTTAATATTATTAGGTAAATAGCAAACATATATCTGCTCAGCCTTTATTTTCAATGCCTACATTGAACTTTGATTTTAAGTAGTTCAATCCGACCAATATTGGTGGGGAAACGGCGATATGCCTTTTTGTATCTTTTAATGTATTCGATTATTTTTTGTCCGCTTAAATGAAAGATTAATATGCTTAAAAAATCATTTTTAATATTAACATTATTATTCGCAGCGGTTTCAAACACAACGGCTTTTAATGCTTATTATTATTTGTCGAAAAAAGATACGTTGCTTACAAGCTCTATGGATACTGCATATACACACGATAAGACACAAAAAGTTATTGTCGATACATTAAAACCAATTTTCACAAATATGAAAATCGATACCCTCGAGAGCCCAATATTATTGAACAAAAAGAACATCAATCGTTCCGACTACCGATATTTAGGGGACTTAATCAACTATCTGCCCTTTGGCTTCCTGGAAAATCTTGGCTCGTTAGGCGAACCGAACGAGTTTAGTCTTTTCGGACTTGGCTTCAACAACATCACACTTTTATTAGATGGTGTTGAAATCAATGAACGACACACTAATGCAATCGACCTTTACACATTACGTTCCGAACTTGTCGATTCAATTTACATTCCCTCACCGGCTAAGGCATTTCTGTTCGGCGTTAAAAATAATCCCGTAGCTGTTAAAATTTACTCGTTCGATAAAATCACGGCAAAGCCTTATTCGCGGATTCGTTACTATCAAGCGCCGAACAACGAGGGTTCCATTGACGGATTTTTCAATATTTACCCATTTAAAAAATTTAATCTTTACGGAGGATTTCAAAATTCATCGGTATCTTCAAATTACCCAAATAGTGAGTACGGACTGTGGAACGCAACAATTAAAGCACGCTACTTGTTAAATAACAATTTTAACTTCGTCTTTTCTTACAATTATTCAAAAAGTACAGCCGACCTAAACGGCGGAGTAAATTATTCTTACTTGGAAAGTAAGTACTCAACATCGGAAGCGGAAAGGATTCTTTACTCACCTTTTGAAGCAATCGTTAATTACGAAAACCGTTACCAAAAAATAACAAGGCATCTTTTCAACATAAAAATTTTAGCGAGGCTATCATCAGGACAAATTGCAAGAATCAATACTTACTACAATTCTCATTTGACAGAATTCAGACAGAATGAAAAATCCGCAAACAGAATTTACGATAACGACAGAAACAAATCTTACGGCGTTAATTTTCTTTTACCTTTGAAATACAAAGCTTTCAGTCTAGCGATTAGTGGAAATGCTGAAAGTTCGAGTTTAAAGCTTAATTCAATTAACTTAGATAAAAATTTGTCTGCATATTCCACATCCGCTTTAACCGGATTTTTTTTAATACCCAATCATTTAAATCTTGATCTTTTTGCAAAATATTCAAACTACGATGGCAGCTCAGCTATCGGATTCGGCAGTGAAATTAATTCCCGCCCAAATGAAAACATTTTTCTAAAATGCGGTGTAGCAAAGTATTCTTTAAATAAAAGCGTTGAGGAACTTGTTCTGCTCAAAGCTAACTCCCCCTCAAGCAGGGGAGTAAAAACGCTTTTTGCAAAAATCACTTACAAAAAGCAGCGGGCAGCGGTTACGCTGTCTTTTTTCCACAACGCTTTTAACTCCTATGAATATTGGGTCAAACGGGACTCAAGCGGTTCTCTTAAGCTAAAAGGAAATTACTTACTCTGTTATCGTAGTAAAAAACAATCCGGGCTTAATCTTTCCGGGCGATTGAGGTTTTACAAATTCCTTTTGCAAAGTAATTTTTCTTATTACTTTAACGAAAAAAAGTCTCTTCGAGAAATTCCCACTTTTACTCTCTTCGGCGGTTTCTATTATGTAGATACCCTATTCAATCGTAACTTAAATTTGAAGGCAGGCATTAACATTTATTTAAATGGCGAGCAATCATTTTACAAATACGAGTTCCAATTTAGACGAAACATTTTTTACTCATTTAATAAAACATTGGGGATAACTCTTTTAAGTAACAAGTACATGAAACGTAATTGGCGCTTGGATTTGTTCCTCGCCGGCACAATACAAAAGAGAGCAACGATTTATTTAACGCTTGAAAATGTTTTTAATAATAAATATTTCATCGTTCCCTATTACCCTATGCCGGGAATTACTTTTAGATTCGGGGTTGCTTGGGAATTTTTCAATTAAACCTTCATCTGTTTATCCTTCTCCAAAGTTTTGTTACGATTTTCCCCGCCGTTGTTGTGACAAGCAAAAAAATTGCACCAAAACACTTTATGTCTTTTTTCCCACTACGCCCGAACTGAAGCTCTGTATTAATGAGATATCACTCATGCGGAGCTTTGTTAAAATTATTTCGTACGCTTTGTTTCTCGGTAATCTGTAACAAGTCTCAACCTCAACCTCAACCTTAACCCTAACCTATAAGCAAAAAATGACAGAACAATCACCCAACCATCCAACCTATCGCGCCAAATTCAAGCGCAACGCAGACGAAGGCCGACAATCCATTTATCCAATCCTATCGCGGCAAGCCGCAATTATGAATTATGAATGATGAATTATGAATTAAAAACTTTACAGCAAAAATTTCTTGACAAAAAAAAACAAAAATTTGAGCGACAATACTATATCTCTGCACCTTTGAACATCTAAACCTCTAAACTAAGACCGAATGAATGACGAGTAATGGGACGCAGATTTGTCATGATTTATTATGATTTCCGCTGATTGGAC
>WFQV01000530.1 GCA_015486905.1 Melioribacteraceae bacterium
AACACTCCGATTGTAATAGTCGGCGATATGAACTTTGTAGGCAAGGCACAGCAGGTTAAAACACTCTTAAGTGGCGACATTATAAACGAAAGTGAGTACGGTAACGATTTTGTACCCGATTGGGACGGCACCGATCTGGACGACTCCAAACCCATTACTACCGGTTACCCCGCAACTTTCACATGGTATTCTGCTAAAAGCAGTTACAGTCCCGGAAGATTGGATTACGTTGTTTACACAGGTTCGGTGATGAAACTAAAAAATTCGTTCGCCCTTTTTACTCCCGCCGAAGCTCCCGATACGCTTACCAAATATGGCTTACAAAAGAATGATGCCACCGAAGCTTCGGACCATTTGCCGGTTGTTTCGGATTTTAAGTTGGACTTTACGACAAAAGTTTCATTAAAACAAAATGTACCGTTTAATTTTGAATTGTCACAGAACTACCCGAATCCCTTTCCCGCCAATGGTGGGACAGGTAACCCAACAACAATAATCAATTATTCAATCCCGGTCGTAAAGACGGGATATATCCCGTCTGTAGAATTGAAGGTTTACGATGTTCTTGGCCGTGAGGTAGCTGTGATTGTAAACAAAGCACAATCTCCCGGTAATTATTCAGTTAAATTTAATGCGGCTAATCTTCCGAGCGGAATTTACTTCTACTCGCTAAGAGCCGGAAATTTTTCTGCAACGAGGAAGATGATAATTTTGAAATAGAAACGCAATGCGGTAAACCATAATAAAGAATTACAATTTTAAGTTGTAGTAAATGAAAACAGCTTTTACAATATTAAAAATAGTTCGACCGGTTAATTTTTTAATAACGTTTGTAGCCGTTTACATTGCGGGAATAATTGCAGTGAACGGTATTGTAATTAACGAAGAGAT
This sequence comes from Melioribacteraceae bacterium, assembly GCA_015486905.1. Taxonomy (GTDB): domain Bacteria; phylum Bacteroidota; class Ignavibacteria; order Ignavibacteriales; family Melioribacteraceae; genus WFQV01. The sequence goes on from WFQV01000530.1 coordinate 892, forward strand.
TTTTCTTGCTTCTTTATCTGCCGCAATAATAGCTGCGGGCGGTAATATTATTAACGATGTTTTTGATGTGAATGTTGACAAGATAAGTCATCCGAAGCGCCCCCTGCCTTCGGGGGAGATGTCAATTTACCAAGCTGTGTTTCTCTATTTGGTTTTTTCTTCCATTGGAATTCTTTTAGCTGAAAAAATCAATGCACTTACTTTCGTAGTTGCGATACTTGCCGTAATAGCTCTTTTTTTCTACTCTTGTTGTATTAAGAAAATTCCCCTTGTCGGTAATTTTTTAGTGGGGGTGATGACGGGATTGGCTTTTATTTACGGGGGTTTGGCAGTGTACAAAATTTATTACACGTTGTTCCCGGCGTTATTTGCCCTGCTCGCAAATTTCGCGCGCGAAATTCTTAAGGATATTGAAGATATTGAAGGGGATAAATCAGCAGGTGTTATTACTTACCCTATTCTCTACGGTGCTGATTCGGCTGTGCTAATGGCTAAGGCCGCTGTGAGTTTATTAGTGGTATTTACACTCGTTGCTTATTTTAGCGATGTTTATTCGAAATACTATTTGTTTTTAATTCTTCTTGACGATTTGGCGCTTGTTTATTTTTTGTTTGCACTTGTTAATGAACCCTCCAAACATGAGCTTGAGAAAATGAGTGCTTTGCTTAAAGTCGTTATGGTTGTCGGTCTTATTGCAGTTGGAATAGGTGCGAAATGATGAGTGGTTTACTTAAACAATTCGATTTGAATTATTTAAACAACGGAATAAAAATTCTTGCCGGCGTTGATGAAGCCGGGCGGGGTCCCTTGGCGGGACCGGTTGTGGCGGCAGCTGTCGTCTTCCAGCGAGAGACAGAAATTCCCAAAGTAAAAGATTCCAAAAAATTGAGTGAAAAAATTCGTGAAAGACTTTTTGACGAAATAATTAAAAACGCGATTGCTTACGGAATAGGGATTGTTTACCAAAATGAGATTGACGAGATTAATATCTTACAGGCAACGTTAAAAGCAATGCACAACGCAGTTAATAGTTTGAAGATTAAGCCGAGTTTGGTTTTGGTCGATGGCAACAAAAAGTTTGAATGCGAATCGAAAATCGAGACTATTGTAAAAGGCGATTCGAAATCTTTCTCGGTCGCCGCCGCTTCAATAATTGCAAAGGTTACGCGGGATAGAATAATGCAAATCCTTGCTTTGGATTATCCCGAATACAACTGGCATAAAAACAAAGGTTACGGAACGAGCGAACATATTGAGGCAATTAAAAAATTCGGCGCTACCGAAATACACCGCCGGTCTTTTTTAAAAAATATTTTAGGATGAAATTTCTCGGAGGGTTAAAAATGTCCAAAAGAAAGGTCGGGAAATTCGGCGAAGACATTGCGGTTAAATATTTAGCCGACAAAGGTTTTAAAATAATCGAACGCAATTACACACACAGCCACGGCGAGGTTGATATTATTGCAGAGGATGGAGAGACGCTTGTATTCGTAGAGGTAAAATATCGGAGAAATTTGGAATACGGCTATCCGGAAGAATCGATAACGAAGGGGAAAATCAAGTTGGTCCGCCGAACAGCCGAAGCATATTTATACGAGAACGAAATTTGGGACAAGCCTGTTCGCTTTGACGTTGTGGCGATATTGGAGTTCAAAAAAGGAAAACCTGAGATAAAACATTTTAGAAATGCTTTTTAATTCAAATTGTTCAACAGAATCTTCTCGTATAAAATTTCTACAATTTTCAATCAGTTTTACTATTTTTAAAAAATTAACAAATGTAAAATTTCATTCTAATGCAATTACCTAAAGCAATATCAAAAAAGAGATTGAGCTTTTCCGAAAAGCTCTTCAATTTTTTTGTTACGATGACAGGTCTAACAATATTTAATTGGGAATTTTTCAAACAAGTTTTCATTCCGCCTTACGACATTTATGAAATTAGAAAGCACATGGTTGAATTGGGCGTTAAAACATTGCCCATCGTGAGCGTAACGGGATTTATTATCGGGCTTGTATTGGCATTACAAAGCCAGCCTGTTTTTGAACATCTCGGCGCTTCGGATTATTTGCCCGGGATTGTCGCGGTTTCCGTGGTTCGAGAGCTGGCTCCGGTGATTACCGCTTTGATTTTCGCCGGAAGAGTAAGTTCGGGCATAGGTGCGGAGCTAGGTTCAATGCGGGTGACCGAACAAATAGATGCGATGGAAGTTTCGGCGGTAAACCCCTTCAAGTTTTTGGTTGTAACTCGTGTAATTGCAACAACGTTAATTCTTCCGCTGTTGACTGTTTACGTAATATTTTTGGCGCTTACAGGCACTTACCTTGCGGTTATTCTTGCACAAAATATGAGTTTTCAATATTACCAAACAGCGGTAATTGACGCTGTTAAATTCGGGGATTTATTACCGGGCATATTAAAAACATTTGTGTTCGGTTACATTGTTGGAATAGTAGGCGCTTACAAAGGTTTCACTGCCGAAGGAGGAACCGAAGGTGTGGGGAAAGCATCCACTACCGCCGTTGTTCTTTCGTCTTTATTGATTTTGTTGTTCGATACAATCTTAGTTAAATTAAGTTTGTTGCTATGGCCGACTTAGAACAAATAAGAATTAAAAGACTAACCAAGCGCTTTGGTAATTTAACCGTTTTGGATGATGTCTCGCTCGAAGTAGCGAAGGGTGAAAACCTTGTGGTATTCGGTCGTAGCGGAACGGGGAAAAGCGTTCTTTTAAAATGTGCCGTAGGACTAATGAAGCCGGACAGAGGGGACGTTTTTCTGCTCGGAGAAAATATTTTCAGAATTTCTTCGAAAAAACTTAATGAGGTAAGAAAGAAAATCGGCTTCCTTTTTCAGGGCGCCGCACTTTACGATTCAATGTCCGTGCGTGAAAACCTTGCCTTTCCGTTAATTAGAAATTTTCACTTCAACAAAGAAGAAATAAACGAAAAAATAATCCATGCGCTCGAAATGGTTAATTTAACAGATGCAATAGAGAAGATGCCGTCGGAGCTTTCCGGCGGAATGAAAAAGAGAATCGGTTTGGCAAGGGGAATAATTACACAGCCCGAAATTATGTTTTACGACGAACCGACAACGGGCTTAGACCCGTTAACCTCAAAGGAAATAAGCGTTTTGATTCGCGACCTTCAGGAAAAACTGAATATGACTTCCATGGTTGTCACGCACGATTTGATTTGTGCCGAAATAATTGCCGACAGAGCAATTTTTCTTAAGGATGCAAAGGTTAAATATGAAGGGACAATACCGGAGCTAATTAACTCTGAGGATTTGTTCCTGCGAAACTTTTTTAGTCATGAAATAATAAATGCTTAACGGAGTTTTAATATGCTTAAACATTTTGAAGGAGCAAAATTAGGAATATTCATTTTCATTGGAACGGTTCTAATAATTGTTGCTGTTTTTTTTGTTGGAAATAAAGAGTCTGTTTTTACCAAGAATGTTTACGTTCACACTTATTTCGACGACGTAGCCGGTTTGCGAAAAGGGGCTTCCGTAAGATTGAGCGGACTTAACATCGGCAGCGTTAGCGATATTCACCTCGTAGCCGATACCACGGGCAGGGTTGAAGTTACAATGCGGATTCAAAAAGAATTGCGCCAGTTCATACGTCTCGATAGCCGCGCTTCCATTGAGACCGAAGGATTAATCGGAAGCAAGATAATTAGCATTTCCCCCGGTTCACCGGATATGGAAGTTGTTAAAGACGGAGGAATCATTCCTTCCAAAGAACCGATTAGTCTTACGAGAGTAATTGAAAAGACACAAGGCGTAATCGGTTACCTTCAAGTTTTAACCCGTAACCTTGCGGAAATAGTTCAAAAAGTGAACAAAGGCGAGGGTACTATCGGGAAAGTTGTAAACGATGATGAACTTTATTACGCTACGGTTCACATTGTGGCTTCGGCAGATACAAGTTTGAAGCTAATTACTTCAAGACTCACCGATATTACAAGTGTAATTGTCAAAACGAGCTCGGGAGTTTCGAGCATTGTAAGCAATGTTGATAGCTCGGTTGCGGATATTAAAAATCTCGTTAAACGAGTTCAAAAAGGCGAAGGGGTGCTGGGCGCTCTTATTTCCGATAGAAGCACTTACGATTCTCTCAAAACCGTTATTGACAATCTTGTCGTGACGACTTCCAAGACGAAGGAAGGAGCGCAAGCCTTTATTGAAAACATGGAAGCTTTAAAACACAATTGGCTTTTCAAAGATTACTTTGAACGTAGGGGTTACTGGAGTGCTCCGCAATACGAAAGGAAAGTGGAAAACGCTTTGGATTCTCTGAAAAGGGAGACCGAAAAATTAAACGAGAAAATTCGAGAGTTGAAGAAAATGCGGAAAAAACTCGAAACCGCTCCGAGCAATTAACCGTGACATACGGCAACTTTAAATTAAAAAATCATGAGTAAGTTTAAAACACTCAAGAGAATGATATTAATTATGAATGATGAATGCTTGAGAAGCAGATTGATTGCATGGTTGGATGAATGGATGATTGGATAGCAAATAACAGTGAGCAGAAAATTTTTAATTCTTAATTTTTAATTGTGGCTTGCCGCGATATGAACTTTGCGAAAATTCTCTGCGTTCTCTGCGTGGAAAAGGGATGTAGTTCCACGCAAAGACCGCAAAGATTTTTAACGCAGAGGGAAAATGAGGTAATAATAGTAATAATATTTA
>WFQV01000531.1 GCA_015486905.1 Melioribacteraceae bacterium
CCGGAAATTTTAATCTTTAATGAAATAGGTTCGTTGACCTTTACACTATTCTTGTCCAATTTTGAAGAAAGATTAAAATGTCCTACTGCGCCTTTAAATGAAGGGGGAACGTTCTTGTCGGGCAGGGGCAAAACGTTAATAGTCAAACCGTTCGACTTTGCATTGTAATTGTAAGTCTGCGTTCTGGAGAAAAACGGGTCGTTAAAGAAATCGTCGAACAAGCCCTGGCTTCTTCTTTTTCTTCTAATCAACACGGGAATTTGCAGCTCGAAAGGCGTTACCTTCAATCTTCCGGATTTGGTAGCAAAGAGAGCAGCTTTTTTAATATCCGCTACACGGAAACGCTCGCCGTTGTACATCCCGATGTGAAAGTTAATTGTTTGCGGCATATCCAAATCTTCCGCCCAAAAACCGTGGTAACTTGGCAGTTTGGTCAAAGAGGGTGATGAGATGTTCAAGCGAGTGTAAAGTTTGTAAACTACGGTAAGCTGTTCGCCTTGGTAAACGGTTGTTTTGTTCGGAACGGCACGGATGAAAACGTTCTTCGCAATTTCCTGCTCGTTTATCCCGTTCTTATTTGCCAACGGCTGCTTGGGGGCGGCTTTCGGAGAACCTTTCACAATTTTAATAGTTAAAGATTTTGTGCTGTACCTTTTCCCCTTGTAGCTGACCGATGCAGGGGGGATTGTGAACGTTCCGATTTTTTGCGGACTTAAAACGTAGGAATAAGTAATCGAGGAGGACATCTGTCCGTTAATAATTTGCATGCTTGTAGATTGATTCGGCCCGCCGAGGATTGTAAATCCTTTAAAAGTCGGGGCTCTGAAATTACTTACGGCATTCATATCGGGCGCGTCGAACTCGAAATAAACTTGGAAGGTGGCTCCCACTCCCACGGTGGTTTTGTCCGCCGAGGCTTTGAACACTTGGGCATTATTTTTAACCGCACTAAAACATAGCAACGCAACGGCAATCAAAGCTGTTCGTAAGATATTCTTTGCGTTATGAAACAAAACTGCTTTCATTTATTTTTTACCAATCCTTTCCTTTTTTAATTACTTTACCCGATTTTCTTCTTCTAAGCTTTTTCTGAAGTTTTGCTTCCTTGTTTTTCAGAGCTGCCAAAATTCTTTTAATCTGCTCTTTGTTCAACTGTTGTCTCTTTTTCTGCTGTTGACTTTGCTTCTGATTTTGTTGTTGCTGCTTCTGCTTTTGTTGTTGCTGCTTTTGTTTATTCTGCTTTTTCTTTTGGTTTTTATTTTTTTGATTCTTGTTCTGTTTGTTCTGCTTCTGTTTGTTCTTTTGTTTCTTTAATAATTTCAGAGCGTAAGACAAATTGTATTTTGTCTGCATATCGTTGGGATTCAGCTTAAGCGCGTTAGCGTAAGCGCCGATGCTTTCTTTTATTTTTTTTGCTTTAAGAAGAGCATTGCCAACATTGTGGAAAACTTTTGCTTTCTGTTCGTTTGTCTTGGCGTAAGAAAGAGCATTTTTGTATTCCCGTAGTGCTTCGTTGTATCTACCTTCTTTGTAAAGTGCATCTCCTAAATTAAAATGCCCGATGTAAGAATCGTATTCTTTGTCCAAACCTTTTTTAAAATTTACCTCAGCATCCGAATACTTCCCTTGCTTGTAAAAATCCACGCCTTTATTTATTAGGCTTCTCGTAGTTTGTGCAAAAGAAACTTCCGACAGACCGGTGCCGAACTGAAGTAATAGCAAAATGAAAAAATAAAAGGAAGAGATTTTACCAAAATCAAATAATCTTCTCACGCCAAATTTTACTTTATTTTTATTTACTTTCATTTCCTTTCAAGCACAAATTATTCATTTTTCGTTAACAATTTACTAAGAATTTCGGATTTTGTTCCAGGTATTAAGTTTTCAATAATCAGAATTAAAATAGCCAAAATTAGTGGGTAGTAAAAGCGGTCTTCGTAATCCGTAATTCTCGTACTACCGAATTCCGTTTGTTTCAAGTGAGCCAAATCGTTGTAAATTTTTTGCAATTCATCTTCGGTGTTTGTCCCGCGGAAATATTTACCGCCGCTTTCATCGGCAATTTCTTTTAATGTTGCTTCGTCTAATTTGGTAAGAACCACTTGACCCGAACGGTCTTTCTTGTAACCGATTTTCTGCCCGGCGGAATTGTAAAGCGGAATGGGAACACCGGCGGGTGAGCC
>WFQV01000532.1 GCA_015486905.1 Melioribacteraceae bacterium
CATTTAAGATGAAATCAATTTCTTTGCCGTCTTTCTGTGAATAATATTGGAGTGTTCCAAATTTTGACAATTGATTGAATATTGCGTTTTCGAATTTTTGTCCCGAGGAAACATTTCCCAAAACGGTTAATAATCCGTTGTCGCAGAAATACAATTTTTTTGCTTTGGTGATGTCGCGACCCGGATTCTTCGAATAAACCGAGACCCTGCTTATTAAGAAAGTGTCCTCAAGCAGTTGAATGTAATTATTAATTGTAATTCGCGAGATTTTTGTAAGCGAGGCAATTTTGCTTACGATAAGTTTTGAGCCGACCCTATTAGCAAGCAATTTTAATAATTTACTTAAATTGTCAATCCTGCGAATATCGGCAATGGTTCGTAAATCGACGTAGATGTAGGAATTAATAATATCGTTCAGAAGGTCAATCTTTTCCTCAGCGTTTTCTTGTATTGCGACTTCCGGGAAGCCCCCGTATTCAACGTATTCATTGTAAAAAAATTTTAACATATCAAACTCGTTGGTAAAAAACGACCGGAAAGGAAAAGGTTGAGAAACTACGGGTTTGCCTTTAAAAGTCAAAAATTCCAAGAAATCAAGCGTTGTTAGTTTGAATATTTTTTTTCGTCCGGCTAACGATTCGGTGAACATATTTTTTAAATAATAAGAACTTGAACCGGTAACAACGAATTTTATTTCGTAATTGTCGTAAAGATATTTTATTACGCTTGGAAGATTTTTAACCAATTGGATTTCATCTAAAAACAGAAATAGTTTTTGGTTTGTTTTTAACCCTTGCAGTGTAAAAGCTTTAATGATATTATCGTAATTTGCTTCACTGAAAAGTTCACGATTGTCCAATCTTTCAAAATCAATAAAAATTTTGTTCGCGGAATCTACCTTGTCGAAAAGCCATTTAAGTAAAGTGGTTTTACCTGTTCGTCTCATACCTGTGATTACGGTAATTTGACGCTCGCTCAAATGAGCAAGCAGTTCATTCTGAATCCTTCGAGGATAATACATTATTTCCATTCTCACTGCAAAATTGGCTTAAATTCACAAACTATTTTACAGAAAATAAAACTAAATATCAAGCCTACTAATCAAATAGTAATACTATTTGTATAGCATTGTATCAATAATACATGCTTAATCATGGTTTCTTTTTAGCCGGTATTTGCGAATAATTTGAAGCGGTTGGTTTAGCTTGGCAGGAAAACCAGTAAACTGGTTAGCAACGCTTGGGTTACAATGGAAGCGAACTAATCGTGAAACCTATTCAAAGATTTACACTAAAACAATTCCTTATTCTCAATCGCAAAGCGCACGAGCCTGTTTGCACCTTTTAGATTTAGTTTTTCGGAGATATGGTTACGGTGATTGCTTACGGTACGCTCGCTGATGAAAAGCTCTTCGGCAATTTCTTTCGTGGATTTCCACTCAGCGATAAGTTTAAGAATATTCCGCTCCGCCGGAGTTAAAGAATTGATTGCAAGCATTGTCATTTTTTGTTTATAAGAATCAATCTTGCGATTTTCAAATTGACTGCGCAGTTCTTTGCTAATGTAAACCCCGCCGTTAAAAATTTCCTCCAATGCGGCAAGCAACTCTTGCGCTGCCGTGTCTTTCAGGATATAACCTTTGGCTCCCAACGAAACGGCTTTGTAAAAATAATTTAAGTTTTTGTACATCGTCAGCAAAACAACTTTGGTGGGCAAACCGTTGTCGGAAATTTTTTCGACAATCTCAAGTCCGCTGCAACCGGGCATACGTACATCCAGAATCGCGCAGTCCGGTTTGTTCGATTCAATAAATTCAAAAACATTTTCGCCGGAAGTAAACTTCCCAGCTATTTCGTATTTTCCCGATTCTTCAATCATCTGCTTCACACCGTAAAGAAACAGCGGGTGGTCGTCAGCGATAATTATTTTCTTCTTCATTTGATTACTTCCTATCCACCGGTATTTTAAGCATAATCACCGTTCCTTGTTCGGAAGCATCAAGCTTAAATTCCCCGTGTAAAATACGCAGTCTTTCTTTCATTCCTTCTATTCCGAAGTGGGCGCGTTTGGGAGTATTTTCTCCCTTGGGAGTAGCTGTTAAAAATCCCTTGCCATTGTCTTCAATTTTTATTTTAAGCCAGGTCCCTTCAACAAAAGCTTTAATACTTACAACCGTAGCTTCTGAGTGTTTTACGATGTTGTTCAATGCTTCCTGAAATACGCGAAAAATATTAATGGCAGAATTCTTGTCGAAATATTTGTCAATTTCCGGTAGCTTCACGTTAAAAGTTATGTCGGTAATTTCATCAAACCGTTCGATCATCGATTCAATCGCCAGCGTAAGTCCGAGTTGGTCAAGCTCAACGGGGCGTAACAAATGTGAGAGATTGCTAACATCGGTAATGGTTTGGGAAAGAATGTCGATTGATTCGTTTAAATGCCTTTCGGCATCTTTACCGCCTTGGCTCATTAAAAGTTTGTTTTTAACTACAATCAAATTCTGCCCTAAACCGTCATGCAAATTGCCGGCTATTTTTTCTTTTTCTTCCTCCTGAGTTAAAATTAATCTTCGTGAAAATTCCTCATGCAGATTTTTCTCCGCTTCAAAACGCTTAAATCTCCTTCGGTAAAAAAACATTATTAGTGCGACGACGAGAAAGAACCCAACGCCTTGGAACCAGAGGGTTTCCCAAAATGGGGGTTTAATTAAAATGGCAAGCCGGGCGGTTTTTGTACTCCAAACGCCATCGCTATTCGTGGCGGATATTATTAAGTTGTAATTCCCGGGACTTAATTTGTAAAAGGAAATACTTCTTTCATTCTCATTCAAATAAATCCAATCGTCGTTATCGTTTAATTTGTAACGGTACCTTGTTGCCGCCGGATTCCTAAAATCCGTTGAAGCAAGTTTTACGGTAAAGAATTTGTCGAAATAATTGAGAGTAATTTTAGCCGGGACGGAAAGTATTTTCTCCGCTCCTGCGCCCGAAACGAATTTTGTGAAGCTTGCAAATATCGGCGTGGAATTAAATGTGGAAGGTGTAACTTCCCAAGGATTGAAAATCGCAACCCCTGTAATTCCGCCGAAGTACATCTTGCCGTTTCCATCCTTAAAATAAGCGCAAGAATTAAACTCCTTAGACGGTAAATTTATTACGTTCTCAAAAATTTTCACGTTACCGGTAACGGGGTTAAACATGATTATTCCCTTACCACCGCTAAGCCAAAGATTTTTTTGCCCGTCTTGAAGAATCGAATAAATGTGGTTGTTGTTAAATCCTGCGGATTTGTTGAATATTTTCGTGGCATGATTTTTCCCATCAAATTTTACAAGTCCTATTGACGTTGCAATCCACATTATTCCCTGTTCATCTTCGAAGAAATGATTTACCGAAACCGAGGGTGAAATTCCAACAATCTTATTTACCGCTTCGATTTCATTATTTTTCGGACTAAAAACAAAAATGCCCGAGTTTAATGTTCCAATCCAAATTTTGTGTAGGGAATCTTCCACCAAAGCCCTTATTTCGTTCGGTTGAGAACGACCTTTGTTTAGTAGAGGAAACTTCTTCAGTTCGAAAAGCTTCCCGTTGCGCTTCGCAATTAACAGCCCGCGGTTTGTCCCGAAATACAAATTGCCGTTCGAACCTTTAATGCACTTAAAAAATCTCATTCCATGCAGAACGTTCTTGCCAAGAGGTAAACGGACATCAACCACTTTGCCGGATCTTAGATTTAACTTTTTTATTCCGCCGCTGAATACGGAGGCCCAAATAATGTTTTTATTACTTTCGTCTCTAACCAAAGAATAAACCG
>WFQV01000533.1 GCA_015486905.1 Melioribacteraceae bacterium
CATTTTGAAGGTACAAAAATGCGTGAAGAAATAACTTGCCGCATAAAAACAAAAAGAAACGACTTAATTTTTGGGGTTTTGTTGCTGTTTCTGTTCGCAGGAAGCAATTTTGCCCAAAGATACAATCCGGTTGCAAATCCGGCTGCTATTGTTAAAAGGAACGAAGTTCGCTTTACGGTTCTTACGCCGAGGGTAATTAGAATGGAGTGGGCGAAGGACAATTCTTTTGAAGATAACGCAACACTTACTTTTGTCAATAGAAATTTACCCGTTCCCAAATTTAGCGTTAGCGAAAGCAACGACCGGTTAAATATTACAACGGAAAACCTACATCTGACTTACAAGTTAAACTCCGGCAAGTTTACTAATAAAAATCTTTCGATAAAATTTAAAATGGACGGTGTGGAAAAAATTTGGAAGCCCGGAATGAAAGACAGTTTGAACTTGCTCGGTACTGCACGAACGCTTGATGATTACAATGGCGACAGAGACAGGCACACGGGCAAGAAAATCAAATTAAGTCAAGGAATTATTTCTCGGAGCGGTTGGGCGTTTATTGACGACTCCAAAAGACCCATTTTCGATAATACCGAGTGGCAGTGGGTCCACCCGAGGAAAAACCCGGACAATCAGGATTATTACTTTTTCGGCTACGGTTACCAATTCAAAAAAGCAATGAAGGATTTTATTTCCATTGCCGGGCGAATTCCAATTCCACCAAAATTTGCTTTCGGATATTGGTGGTCGCGTTATTGGGAATATACCGATTCGGAGTTTAGAGAACTTTTGAATGAATTTAAAATTCACGACGTTCCGTTGGACGTTCTTGTTGTGGATATGGATTGGCACATTACTACGGAACCTTCCTGGTACAAATGCGGGAAAAAATTAAAAGACCAGGCGGGACAAAGATACGGTTGGACGGGTTTTACCTGGAATAAAAATTATTTCCCTTACCCCAAGAATTTTTTGGATTACACAAAAGGAGAAGGATTGAAGGTTGCTTTGAACCTTCATCCCGCTTCGGGCATTCAACCTCACGAGGCGGTTTACCCGCAAATGGCAAGAGCAGTGGGAATAAATCCGGCAACCCAAAAATATGTTCCGTTTAATATTACGGATAAAAAGTTTGCTGAAAATTTTATGAACATTGTCTTGCGTCCCTTGGAAAAACAGGGCGTTGATTTTTGGTGGATTGACTGGCAGCAATGGAGCAACACAAAAATTCCCGGGGTAAATCCGACTTTCTATTTGAATTATGTATTTACAAGTGATATGAGGCTGCACAGAAAAGTTAGACCGTTATTGTTCGGACGTTACGGCGGGCTTGGGAATCACAGATACCAGATTGGCTTTTCGGGCGATGCAACGATAAGCTGGGCTTCATTAAACTTTGAACCGTATTTTACCGCCACAGCGGCTAATGTCGGCTACGGTTATTGGAGTCACGATATCGGCGGGCACACAAAAGGTGTGGACACGCCGGAAATGTACACTCGCTGGATTCAGTTCGGCGCTTTCGCTCCTATTCTTAGAACCCACGCAACAAAGCAAAAAAGAATTGAAAGACGCATTTGGGCTTATCCTTTAAAATATTTTTACGCAATGCGAAATGCCATTCTGCTTAGGTATTCTTTGATTCCTTACATTTACACTTCTGCCAAATATGCTTTCGACACCGGTATTTCAATTTGTCATCCGTTGTATTACGAATATCCGAAGAATGAGAATGCTTACGAATTCAAGGACGAATATTTCTTCGGCGGCGATATGATTGTGAACCCGATTACACATCCGAAGAAAACTCACAGCCTTTTTACAATGCAAAAAACTTGGCTGCCTAAAGGGGAGTGGATTGAATGGTTCTCGGGTAGAATATTGAAAGGAGGGAGAGTTGTTAACCGTCCCTTTATGATTAACGAAATACCGGTTTACGTTAAAGCCGGTGCAATAATACCAATGCAGCCAAAGATGAAAAACACCCACGCAAAACCGGTCGATCCGTTAATATTAAAAATTTTCCCGGGCAAGTCGGGCAGTACCGTTGTTTACGATGACGCCGGCAACAACGAAGATTATTGGAACGGGAAATTTACTTTGACAAAAGTTGAGTTTAATCATCCCTCCAAAGACTCGATTGAAGTTACGGTTTATCCGGTTAAAGGGGAATTTCCGGGAATGATTAAAAACAGAAAATATGAATTTAGATTGTTCCTTACTTTACCGCCGGAAAATGTTGTGGTAAACGGCGAAGCTCTAAAGTTTAATCAGTACGGTAAATCCGACTGCTGGAAATACGACGGCAATAAATTGCAGACGGTTGTAATTACTAAAGAATTTGATGTTCATCAGAAGGTAATAGTCGGGTTGAAATTTAAAGACATAAACACAAAATATCTTTCCGGTATTCCGGGGAAATTGAGGCGGCTGAAAGAATTTATGCCTTTCCTTGCCGGAAACTCTTGGGATAAATCTAAATATTCTAACGATACCGTTGTGCGAGCAGGACAGTTGGGGCTGCGGTTGAGCATAAATCCCAATAATGCGAAAAGCAAAATTTACGGCTTTTACAAGGATTGGAAGAAAGTACTTGAAATGGTTGGCGATTATGCGG